>NZ_JBAMDI010000010.1:0-142646 GCF_036961695.1 Pseudomonas sp. CGJS7
GCGCCTGCGCCAAGACCGAGGACGGCTTCGCCACCTTCCTCGAACAGTTCGCCTCCGAGCCCGAGATCCGCGCCGGCTACAGCGCCCCGACCATCGAAGTGCGCGACATCAACAATCCGGACCGGCTGATCGCCAGCCAGACCCCGCAGCAGGCCGACCCGTTCCGGATCGCCATGGTCGACTACCAATGGTCCTATGACGAACCGGGCAAGGACGCCGGCCAGCTGAGCCGGATCAAGCTCGACCGCAAGCTCAGCGGCGACCGCATGCGCCTGGATTTGGTCAAGGCCGAGTTCTCGCCGGACGAAGAGGTGGTCAAGACGATCGGCTCGCCGGAAGCCTACGTATTCGAATTCAAACAAGATTGCTGGCAACTGGCCCAGCATCTGCGCTGATCCGCGCGCCCGCGCGTCGCGGGCCGCGAATCGTCATCGACAAGGAGAAGTGCGATGCCCAAGTACACCATCGTCGAATCGGTCGGCAAAGGCGTTCAACACGTCCACGATCTGGAAGACATCGAACGCCACCACCCCAGCCGCGGCAACGAGCCCGGCCGGGTGTACGGCACCGTCAACGGCGAGCGCGAAGAGCTGCTCGGTTCCGGCGGCAAGCCGATGGTCACCCGCGACGGCGACCATTTCGTGTCCAAGGACTTCGTCCTCAAGGTCGGCAATTCGGCCTCGGTGCCGGTGCCGGCGGTGGCCAACGGCTACATCGGCAAGATCGATCCGGCCAACGGCATCGTTCAGATCTACGACAAGCCGGCCAGCGATCCCAGCCGCGAAATGATCGCCCAGTACCGGCACATGGAACTGCACGGCACCAAGCTGCAGGTCGGCCAGAAGATCGAGTACGGCGAATCGCTGGGCGTGCAGAGCGGTTACAACAAGGGCAAGTCCGACGCGTTCGGCAAGCACGTCCATATCGACATCAACACCAGCTACCTGCCGCAGATGGATCGCTACATCCGCGACATGGACAGCGGCGCGCTCACCACCGACAAGCGTCCGCCGCATGCCGACAACCGCACCGGCCCGGCCAAGGTCGGCGACGTCTCGGCCAAGGGCAGCGTCACCCATTCCGCGCCCGGCGGCGGCCACAGCCACACCGCGCCCGGCGGCCACAGCCAGGCGGCGATGGCCGACGGCGTGCTGCGCAAGGACGAACGCGGCCCCGAGGTGAAGGCCTTGCAGGAACGGCTGACCCAACTGGGTTACAAAGATGCCGAGGGCAAGCCGCTGGTGGCCGACGGCAAGTTCGGCCAGCGCACCAAGGATGCGGTGGAGGCGTTCCAGCGCGATCACGGCCTGACCGACGACGGCATCGCCGGCAAGAACACCTTGCGCGAGCTCAAGAGCGCCCAGCCCAAGCATGCCGCGACCGAACCGGCGCGCACCCACAGCGACGCGGCCAACGGCCCGCTGCTGTCGGATGCCGCCCATCCCGATAACGGGATGTACAAGCAGGCGGTCGCCGGCCTGGAGAAGCTGGGCGGGTTCAAGAACCACCAGGAGCTCGAACGCGCCGCCGCCTCGCTGACCTACGACGCGCGCGCCAGCGGTCTGACCGAGATCAAGCACGTGGTGGCCAACGCCAGCGGCACCGGCTTGTTCGCGGTCCAGGGCGAACTCAACGATCCGGCCAGCCACCGCGCCTTCATCAACAAGGAAAGCGCGGTGCAGCAGACGGTCGAGCAATCGACTCAGCGCCTGAAGCAGGACGTGCCCGAGGCCGCCAAGGCCGAGCCGGCGCAGTCGCAGACGCCGAAGACGATGGTGGCCTGAGCGGGCTAGGGCGGCGGCGGGGCGTTGCGCGCCGCCGCTGTCGCGTCACTGCCGAGCGTCACCTACGACGGCCCGCGATCGCGGGCCGTTTTCTATTCGAACCGGCCGTCCGTCAGCGGCCCGATCGCGGTTCGATCGACACCAGCGCGCAGCGCGATCGCGACAACCGCCGCAAACGGCATCGTCGCCCGCCTGCCGCGCGCCGTTACACTAGGCGTCCCATCGCGCAACAGCAGTCGAGGCACGGCCATGTGGTATCTGATCGAAGGTTACGACGTCGCCGACGCCCTGCCCAAGCGCGCTGCCGCGCGTCCGGCGCATCTGGAGCGCCTGACCGCGCTGCGCGACCAAGGCCGTCTGTTGCTGGCCGGCCCGTGTCCGGCGATCGACGCCGAAGACCCGGGTCCGGCCGGTTTCAGCGGCAGCCTGATCGTCGCCGAGTTCGAATCCTTGCAGGCCGCGCGCGAGTGGGCCGATGCCGACCCTTACGTCGCCGCCGGCGTGTATGCGCGGGTCGAGGTGCGTCCGTTCCGCAAGGTGCTGCCGTGAGCGCGTTGCCGCGCGAGCAGCGGGTCGAAGCGATCCGCGCGGCCATCGAGGCCGCGTTGGCGCCGACCGCGCTTGAAATCGAAGACGAAAGCCATCGCCACGCCGGCCATGCCGGCGCCCAGGACGGGCGCGGGCATTTCCGCGTCGCGGTGGTCAGCGCCGCGTTCGCCGGGCTGATGCCGATCGCGCGGCATCGCGCGGTGTATGCGGCGGTCGGCGAGTTGATGACCACCGACATCCACGCATTGGCGATCAGCGCCAAGACGCCGGAAGAAGCCGCGCGCTGAGCGCGGCGAGGGCGATGCGCTGCATGGCGCAGCGCAACATCGGCGATACTGTCGCCGCCGGTCGTCCCGGGCCTTAAACGGTTTTCATAACAAGCGCTTTACACTCGTTCCTGAAAACGTTTACAGTCGTCGCACTTTCCCACCGCGAGGGGCGGCCAGGACAGTGGTGAGCGTGACGATTAAAGATGTCGCCCGCGCGGCCCAGGTGTCGGTGGCGACCGTATCGCGGACCTTGAACGGCCACGGCAACGTCGCCGAGGAAGTGCGTCGGCGCGTGCTCGCCGTCGCCAACGACTTGCGCTACACGCCGCACGCCGCCGCCCGCAGCCTCAGCAGCCGCCGCACCCAGACCCTGGGCGTGGTGTTGCCGGATCTGCACGGCGAATTCTTCTCCGAACTGGTGCGCGGCGTCGATCAGGTCGCGCGCGAGCATCGCCTGCATCTGCTGGTCTCCAGTTATCACGGCCGTCCCGACGAACAAGTTTCGGCCTTGCGCGCGATGCGCGGCCGGGTCGACGGTCTGCTGGTGATGTCGCCGTACGCCGCCGCGCACGCCTCGATCGTCGAGGAACTGTCGCCGGCCTTGCCGATCGTGTTGATCAACGCGCAAAGCGATGCGCCGGAAGTGTTGTCGCTGAGCGTGGACAACTACGGCGGCGCGCAGGCGATGGTCGAGTACCTGGTCGCCAGCGGCCACCGCCGGATCGCCTTCATCGCCGGCCCGGAAGACAATTTCGACGCTCACGAACGTCTGCGCGGCTACCGCGAGGCCTTGGCGCGTTTGCTGCCCGGCGAGCCGGAATGGGTGCTGCCCGGAGCGTTCGACGAAGCCTCCGGCCACGCCGCCGGCCAGGCCTTGATCAGCGCGTCGCAACGTCCCGACGCGGTGTTCGCCGCCAACGACATGATGGCGCTGGGCTGCTTGTTTTCGCTGGTTCAAGCGGGGCTGAAAGTGCCCGCCGACATCGCCGTGACCGGGTTCGACGATATCCCGCTCGCGCGCTACGTCCACCCCACGCTCACGACCATGCGGGTCAATATCGCCGAGCTCGGCGCCCGCGCCGCGCGTTTGTTGCTGACCCGTTTGAACGTGGACGCCGCCGCGCAGGACGCGCAACCGATCGAACCAGAGCCCAACCCGCAACACCACAACCAATCAGACCTTGTGAATCCGCGGCAGAACGAACCGCTGCGGCCGGAATTGATCGTGCGCGAATCGGGAGCACGCCGAGGGGGCGGTGCCTGATCGCGGCGAAAAAAATTTGGTCGCGCGTGTAAGCGGTTACAGAACGCTGCCGCCTTATCGACGCAAGCGCAGTACGTGCTCCTTGGAGGGAGGAACGCAGATGACTCATCACAATTCGCACTTCAATCACCGCCCCAGATCCGTTTTCCGCATCGCCTCGCGCCGCAACCTGCTCGCGTGCGCGCTGCTCGGCTGCATCGCCATGACCGCGCCCGCGGCCTGGGCGCAGAGCACCGCCGCGACCATCCGCGGCACCATCAGCGGCGACAGCGGCCCGGCCGCCAACGCCAGCGTCACCGCGACCAACGTCGCCAGCGGCTTCAGCCGCAAGGTGCAGACCGGCGCGGACGGCAATTATTCGCTCGCCGGCTTGCCGCCGGGCACCTATCGCATCGAAGTCGATGCCGGCGGCCAGACCAATACCCGCAACGTCAGCGTCGCGGTCGGCCAGTCGGCGACCTTGAATCTGTCCACCGGCGGCGTCGCCGAGACCGCGCCGGCCGGCGAGGCCACCGACCTGGACAAGGTCACGGTGACCTCGACTGCGCTGGTTGAAACCAAGACTTCGGAAATCGCCACTTACGTCAGCAACAAGCAGATCGCTGCGTTGCCGCAAAGCTCGCGCAATTTCCTGGCCTTCGCCGACATCGTGCCGGGTGTGCAGCTCACCACCGGCACCGAAGGATCGACCAAGCTGCGCAGCGGCGCCCAGCTCAGCAGCGGCATCAACGTCTACATCGACGGCGTCGGCCAGAAGGACTACGTGCTCAAGGGCGGCATCACCGGTCAGGACTCCAGCCGCGGCAATCCGTTCCCGCAGTTGGGCATCGCCGAGTACAAGGTGATCACCTCCAACTACAAGGCCGAATACGACCAGCTCAGCAGCGCGGCGATCACCGCGGTGACCAAGTCCGGCGGCAACGACTTCCACGGCAGCTTTTTCTGGGATCGCACCTCCGACCAGTGGTCGGCCAAGACCGTGCGCGAGGAAAAGGGCGAGCCCAAGGCGCAACAGAAGGCAGAGCAGTACGGTGTGTCCTTCAGCGGTCCGTTGATCCAGGACCGGATGCATTTCTTCGTGACCTACGAGGGCAAGGAATACAACTCGCCGCGCGCTATCACGCCCGGCCGCAACTACCGTGTCGACCAACTTCCGGCGCAGTTCCAGGACATGGCGCGGCAATCGATCAGCGCGCCGTTCAAGGAAGATCTGTATTTCGGCAAGATCGACTGGAGCCCGGGCGACGCTCACTTGATCGAATTCACCGCCAAGTACCGCAAGGAAGATGAGCTGACCAACATCGGCGGCGCCCGTGTGGGCGAGTACGGCACGCTCAAGGCCGGCGAGGAAACCCGTCTGGATCTGCGTTATCAGTACAGCGCCGCCAACTGGCTCAACGACGCGCATCTGACCTATGAGGACACCACCTTCGGCCCGCGTCCGGCGACGCTGGCCAACGGTTATCAATTGCGCGTGCCGCGGCAGGGCGAAGAAAACAACAATAATCCGGCCATGGAAGAAGTGTTGTTCTTCGGCGGCGGCGGCGACTTCCAGGACAAGGGTCAGAAGGGTTACGCGCTGCAGAACGACTTCACCTGGAGCGGCTGGGACGGCCACACGGTCAAGGCCGGCCTGAAGTACAAGCTGATCGACATCACCGCGATGGAGAAACAGCCGTACTCGCCGCAGTTCCGTTACGACATCCGCAACTTCGCCACCCCGTACGAAGTCAATTTCTCCGGGAGTTTCAGCGATTTCCCGCCCAGCGTGACCTCCAAAAACAAGCAGTTCGGCATCTATCTGCAGGACGACTGGGAGGTCAACGAACACCTGACCCTGAACCTGGGTCTGCGTTGGGATTACGAGACCACGCCGAGCTACGAGGACTTCCGCACCCCGGCCAGTCTGGTCGCCGCGCTGCAGGGCTTCTCCAACATCCATCAGCCGGGCGTCGACTACAACATCAACGACTACATCAGCACCGGCAACAACCGCAAGGCGTTCAAGGACGGCTGGCAGCCGCGCCTGGGCTTCTCCTACGATCTCAACGGCGATGAGCGCCATGTGATCTTCGGCGGCGCCGGGCGGTCGTACAACCGCAATCAGTTCGACTACCTCTCGTTCGAGCGTTATCGCCTGGCGTTCCAGCAGATCACCTATCAGTTCAATTCGCCGGGGCATCAGTGCACGGTCACTCCGACCGGTAACTGCTTCAACTTCGATCCCAGCTTCTACGATCCGGAAACCCTGGCCGCGCTGGCGCGCCAACGTCCGAACGCGGGCAGCGAAGTGTTCCTGCTCAACAACGATCTGAAGACGCCGTACTCCGATCAGTTCAGCTTGGGCATGCGCAACGGCTTCGCCATGTTCGGCCAGGAATGGAACTCCTCGGCGAGCCTGGTGTATGTGCGCAGCCACGACGGCATCTTGTTCGCGCTGGGCAATCGCCGCCCGGACGGCAGCTTCTTCCCGCCGGGCCGGACCTTCGGCGGCGCGCCGTTCGACTTCAACCTGCCGGGCTTCGGCAAGTTCTTCATCGGCGACAACGCGGTGGAGACCAAGACCAAGCAGGTGCTGCTGTCGCTGGACAAGCCGTTCACCGAGGAATCGGGCTGGGGCGCGAGCTTCGCGTACACCTACACCGACGCCAAGGAGAACCGCAACAACTCCGACATCTTCACCTTCGATTATCCGAATCTGGACAAGGTCGGTTTCACCCGCGCGCTGGGCGTGTCCAAGCACCGCTTCGTCGCCACCGGCATCATGGATTTCTACGGCATGACCTTGTCGGGCAAGTTGACCTTGGCCAGCCCGGAAGCGGAGGAATCGACCAACTGCGTCCGCTACGGCGATCTGAACTGCTACTTCGATCCGTACACGCCGGGCAACACCATCGGCTTCAAGCAGTTCGACATGGCGTTGCAGAAGGAATGGGACACCGGCGCCGGGATCAAGTTCTGGGCCCGCGGCGATGTGCTCAACGTCTTCAACTGGCGCAACTACATCGACTTCGACACCTACCGCGGTACTCAGGCGGTGCCGAACCCGCGCCTGGGCGAGCGTCGCGACAACATCGCGCTGCCGACCCGCAGCTTCAAGCTGTCGATGGGCTTCAACTGGTAAGCGTTCGCTCCGGCCGCCGCACGGCGGCCGGAGCGGCGTAGGTAACAACGGCCAGGCACAGTGAACGTTTCCGCCTCGCCCGGGTCTGATTCAACAACCACGAGAACACAGGGGTTTTCGGCTTCATGCAACGCGTCAAAACGACAACACGCGCAGTTTCCTTGGCTGTCCTGGGCACGGTGTTGCTCGTTGTGTCGGCATGCAAGAAGCCGGAGACGCAATCGCAGACTCAGCCGATCGTGAGCGCCGAGCCGGTGGTGGTGGAGCCGCTCAAGCAAGAACGTCTGGAACTGCCGCCGTTGTTCCGCGATATCGAGAAGCGGACGTTCCAGTTTTTCTGGGACACCACCAACGAGCAGAACGGGCTGACGCCCGACCGTTATCCCTCACGGCCGTTCGCGAGCATCGCCTCGATCGGCTTCGCGCTGACCGCCTATCCGATCGGAATCGAACGCGGCTGGGTCAGCCGCACCCAGGCGGTCGACCGCACCCTGACCACCTTGAAGTTTCTGCGCGATCTGCCCAGCGGCCCGCAGGCGACGGGCAAGGGCGCGTACAAAGGCTTCTATTACCACTTCCTGGACATGCAGAAGGGCCAGCGTTACGACAGCTGGGTCGAGCTGTCCAGCGTGGACACCGGTCTGTTGATGATGGGCGTGCTGTTCGCCCAGTCCTATTACGACCGCGACGACCCGCGCGAGAAGGAAATCCGCGCCATGGCCGACACGCTGTACAAGCGCGTGGACTGGACCTGGCTGCAACAGAACAAGCCGCTGATCTCGATGGGCTGGTTCCCCGAGAGCGGCTTCATCAAGCACGACTGGATGGGCTACAACGAAGCCATGCTGCTGTACGTGCTGGCGCTGGGCTCGCCGACCTATCCGGTCGGTCCGGAAGCGTGGACGGTGTGGACGCGTACCTACAACGATGTCTGGGGCGTGTACCAGGGCGAGGAGTTCCTGGCCTTCGGGCCGTTGTTCGGCCACCAGTACAGCCACGTCTGGATCGATTTCCGCGGCATCCAGGACGATTACATCCGCGAGCGCGGCATCGACTATTTCGAGAACAGCCGCCGCGCCGCCTATGCCCAGCGCGCCTACGCCATCGCCAACCCGATGAAGTGGGAGGACTACGGTCCCGAGGTCTGGGGCCTGACCGCCAGCGACGGTCCGCAGAACTCGTTGCAGGAATACCGCGGCGAGCAGCGCCAGTTCCGCCATTACTCGGCGCGCGGCGCGGGCCTGCGCGAGAACTTCGACGACGGCACCATCGCCCCGACCGCGGCGATCGCTTCGTTGCCGTTCGCGCCGGAGATCGTGATCCCGACCACGGTGACCATGCACGAGCGCTACGGCGAGTACATCTATTCCAGCTACGGCTTCCTGGACTCGTTCAATCCCAGCTTCAAGTACGACATCCCGCTCAAGACCGGGCGCCTGGTGCCCGATCACGGCTGGGTGTCGAGCGATTACATCGGCATCGACCAGGGGCCGATCCTGGCGATGATCAGCAACTACCGCAACGAGTTCGTCTGGAACGTGATGAAGCGCAATCCCTACATCCGCACGGGCCTGGAGCGTGCCGGGTTCAAGGGCGGTTGGTTGACGCCGGCCGACGCGGGCAAGGGCAAGGACGGCGAGAAAGACAACAAAGCGGCCGAGGCGGCCAAGCCCGAGGCGAAGCCGGCCGGCAGCATGGACCCGGCCACCGCGCGCGCGCTGGGCGAAGCCGAATCGCGCGCCGGCCGTACCAACGCGCCGGCGAAGCAGAATGCGCCCAAGCCGGAATGACGGCATGAGCCAGGCCCCGCGGCCCGTTGCGCGCAGCGCGAAGCGATCGTCGTGGCGCGAGGGCGGGGCGATGGCGCAGCGTCTGCGCGGGTGGGTCTCATTGCGTAGTCTTCGCTCCGGCGTCGTCCGCCGCGCCGCTTCAGCGGCGGGTTTGATCGCGCTGACGGTGTTGCTGGGCAGTTGCTCGGGCCGCGACGACGGACGCACGCTGGTGAAGTTCTGGGCGATGGGTTTCGAAGGCGAGATGGTCGTCCAGCTGATTCCCGAGTTCGAACGCCGCCATCCCGAGATCCGCGTGCAGGTGCAGCAACTGCCGATCACCTCCGCGCACGAGAAGCTGCTGACCGCGTTCGCCGGCGACTCGCTGCCCGACGTCGGCGCCATCGGCAACACCTGGATTTCCGAATTCGCCTTGCTCGACGCACTGGAGCCGCTGGCCCCGCGCTTGCGCCAGACGCCGTCGGTTAACGGCGCCGACTACTTCGCCGGCGCCTGGGACACCGGGGTGATCGGCGGACAGGTGTATGCGGTGCCGTGGTACGTGGAAACGCGCTTGCCGTTCTATCGCCCGGATTTGCTCAAGCAGGCCGGCATCGCCGAGCCGCCGCGGACCTGGGCCGAATGGAAGACCGCGATGGCCGCGATCAAGCGCGAGGTCGGTCCCAAGCGTTACGCCGTGCTGTTTCCGCTCAACGAACCCGAGCCGCTGTTGAACCTGGGCATCCAGTCGCCCGAGCCGTTGCTGCGCGAAGACGGGCGTTACGGCAATTTCCGCAGTCCCGGATTCAAGCGCGCGCTGACGTTCTACAGCGACGTGTTCCAGAACAAGTGGGCCCCGCTGGCCAGCAACACCCAGATCGCCAACGTCTGGAACGAATTCGGCCGCGGCTATTTCAGTTTCTACGTCAACGGCCCCTGGAACATCGCCGAGTTCAAGAAGCGGCTGCCGCCGGACTTGCAATCGAGCTGGATGACCATGCCGCTGCCGGGCGAGAACGGCCCGGGCGCGTCGGTGGCCGGCGGCGCCAGCTTCGTGCTGTTCCACGATTCGCAGCGCAAGGACGCGGCCTGGAAACTCATTTCGTATCTGTCCGAGCCGCAGGTGCAGGCGCGTTTTCACGGTCTGACCGGCAACCTGCCGCCGCGGCGCGAATCCTGGAACGCGCCGGCGCTGCTCAGCGACCCGTACGCGCGCGCCTTCCGCGATCAGCTCGAACGCGCGCGGCCGACGCCGAAGGTGCCGGAGTGGGAGCGCATCGCCATGGAGATCAAAGTCGTCGGCGAGCAACTGGCCAACGGCCGCGTCACTGTCGACCAAGCCGCGGCCGAGCTAGACCGCCGCGCCGACAAGATCCTGGAAAAGCGCCGCTGGATGCTCGATCACGCCGCAAAGGCCGCACCCGGCGCGGCGACGAAGGAGGGCGGATGAAACCTTCGACCGCTGGCTGGGTGTTCGCCGCGCCCGCGCTGACCGTGATCGGCCTGTTCTTCGGCGTGCCGGTGCTGGCGGCGCTGGCCTTGAGCCTGACCGATTTCGACATTTATTCATTGGCGCATATCGAGAACCTGCGCTTCGTCGCTTTCGACAATTACCTCAACCTGCTCAAGAACCCGCTGTTCTGGAGCGCGCTGGGCAACACCTTGTACTTCGTCGCGGTCGGGGTGCCGTTGTCGATCGGCGTGTCGCTGGGCGCGGCGTTGTTGCTGCACTCCAAGCTCGGCGCGTTCAAACCGTTCTTCCGCACCGCGTTCTTCGCGCCGGTGGTGACCACGGTGGTGGCGGTGGCGGTGATCTGGCGCTATCTGTTCCACACCCGCTACGGTCTGGTGAACTGGGCGCTGAGTTGGGTCGGGATCGATCCGGTCGATTGGCTCGGCGATCCGCACTGGGCGATGCCGAGCATCATCCTGTTCGCGGTGTGGAAGAACTTCGGCTACAACATGATCATCTTCCTCGCCGGCCTGCAGGCGATCCCCGAGGATCTGTACGAAGCCGCGCGCATCGACGGCGCGGGGCAGGCGCGGCAGTTCCGCTACATCACCTTGCCGATTCTGGGGCCGGTGCTGCTGATGGTCGGCATCCTGACCCTGGCCGGTTATTTCCAGTTGTTCGCCGAACCTTACGTCATCACTCAGGGCGGGCCGTTGCAGAGCACGGTCAGCGTGCTGTACCTGATGTACGAAGAAGGCTTCAAGTGGTGGAACCTGGGCAACGCTTCGGCGGTGGCGTTCTTGCTGTTCGTGCTGATGACCGCGGCGACCAGCGGGCTGATGTGGATCGCGCGGCGCAAGGGGGTCGAATGAACGACTCGGGCATGCCGGCGTGGTTGGCCAAAGCCATCGTCAACGGCTTGTTGATCGGCCTGGCCGGATTGAGCCTGGCGCCGTTGCTGTGGATGTTCGCGGTCTCGGTGATGCAGCCCGGCGAGGCGTCCGCGTTCCCGCCGCCGTTGTGGTCGGCCGATCCGACCCTGCACAACTACCGCGAGTTGTTCTCGCGCATGGGCATGGGCCGGTATCTGTTCAACAGCTTCCTGGTCTCGACCCTGGTCACGGTGATCGCGGTGCTGCTCAACACCTTGGCCGGGTACGCCTTCGCCAAGCTCCAGTTCCGCGGGCGCGAGGGCGTGTTCCGGGTGTTGCTGGCGGCGCTGGTGATTCCTGCGCAGGTGACGATGATGCCGCTGTTCCTGATGCTCAAGCAGATGGGGCTGATCAACAGCTATGCCGGCGCGGTGGTGCCGGGCATGGCCGGCATCTTCGGCATTTTCCTGGTGCGCCAGTACGCGCGCTCGATTCCCGATGAGCTGCTGGAAGCGCCGCGGATCGACGGCGCCGGCGAGATGCGGATCTTCTTCCAGATCGTGCTGCCGGCGCTGCGGCCGATTCTGGTGACCCTGGCGATCTTCAGCTTCCTCGGCGCCTGGAACGATTTCATGTGGCCGCTGATCGTGCTCAGCGACCAGGACCTGCAGACCTTGCCGGTGGCGCTGGCGTCGCTGTCGCGCGAACACGTGCAGGACAACGAGATGATGATGGCCGGGTCGGTGGTGACGGTGGTGCCGGTGTTGCTGCTGTTTTTGGTGTTGCAGCGTTACTACTTGCAGGGTTTGCTGGTCGGTAGCGTCAAGGGCTGAGGGCAGGGCGCGCTTCGGACGCCTTCGAATGCGCTGGTTTTATCGTGCGCAACCCTCAAGCCCGTCATTCCGGCGAAAGCCGGAATCCATTTTGATCTTGCCTTTGCACTCGAAGACGCTGCTGCGGCGAAACAAAATCAAAATGGATTCCGGCTTTCGCCGGAATGACGGTGGTGAGAGCGGCGACAGCATGGCCAAGCAATACGCGGTGACACGATGAAGGCAAAGAAGGCGGGATTGAGAGGACGGATGGCGATGATGGCAGTCGGTATGAAAGTGGCCGCACGACTCGCGCTGGCTTTGTCTGCGCTCGCGTTCTCGGTCGAAGCAGCACCGGCGCTGACATCGCCCGCATCCCCGCGCACCCTCGACGATTTCGAATCCGCCTCGCCGTGGAAAGTCGTCGTCTCCGACCAAGTCACCGCCAGCCTGCGCAAGACCGAGGGCGCGCAGGGAGCGGCCCTGTGCCTGGACTACGATTTCAACGGCGTGTCCGGTTACGCCGGCCTGCAGCGCGAGTTGCCGCTGGAGTATCCGGACAACTACCAGTTCGCGTTCCAACTGCGCGGCGATTCGCCGGCCAACGATCTGCAGTTCAAGCTGGTCGACGCCAGCGGCGACAACGTGTGGTGGGTCAACAAGCCCAAGTACGATTTCCCGAAGCAGTGGACGCCGGTCGTCTACAAGCAGCGCCACATCAGCCGCGCCTGGGGCCCGGCGCCGGACCCTGCGCTGCGCCGCAGCGCCAAACTCGAATTCACCGTCTACAACAGCGCCGGCGGCAAGGGATCGGTGTGCTTCGATTCGCTGAGCCTGCAGCCGCTGCCGGTCGATCCGGGCGGCCCGTACACCGCTAACGCCAGTGCCAACACGGCGCTGCCGGGCGGCGCCGCCGAGCGCGCCGTCGACGGCAACCCCGACACCGCTTGGCGCGCGCGCCTGGACCCCGCCAAGCCGCCACAGCTGACGGTCGATCTGGGCCGCAGCCGCGAACTGGGCGGCGTGGTGTTGCGCTGGGCCGGGAAGCACTACGCTTCGGCGTATCGGCTGGCGCTGTCCGACGACGGCCGCCAATGGCGCGACGCGGTCGCGCTCGGCGATGGCGACGGCGGCGCCGACTATCTGGCCTTGCCCGAATCGCAGGCGCGCTATCTGCGGCTGACCGCGCAGATCGGCCCGAGTGCGGACATCGCGCTGTCCGAGTTCGAAGTCAAACCCTTGGCGTTCGCCGCCACGCCGAACGACTTCGTCGCCTCGGTCGCCGCCGAAGCGCCGCGCGGCCGGTTTCCGCGCGGTTTCAGCGGCGAGCAGCCGTACTGGACCTTGATCGGCGTCGACGGCGGCACCGATTCGGCCTTGATCGGCGAGGACGGCGCGGTCGAAGTCGGCAAGGGCGCTTTCAGTCTGGAACCGTTCGTGATCAGCGACGGCGAACTGCTCGGCTGGGCCGACGTGCGCGCGTCGCAATCGCTGCAGGACGGTTATCTGCCGATCCCTTCGGTGCATTGGCAACATCCGCGCTTCAAGCTCGACATCACCGCCTTCGCCGACGACCGCCGCCAGGTCGGCGGCGGTTCGCGGCTGATGGCGCGTTATCGGCTGGCCAACGACGGCGACCGCGAGCGCACGTTCCAGTTCGTGCTGGCGTTGCGGCCGTTGCAGGTGAATCCGCCGACCCAGTTCCTCAGTCAAGTCGGCGGCGTCAGCCGCATCCGCACGCTGCGCGGCGACAAGCACGGCTTCAGCGTCGAAGGCGCCGACGGCCGGCTGGCTGCGCGCCGAATTCAGGCCAGCGCCGCCGATGCCGCATTGGCTTCCAGCTTCGACCATGGCGACGTGCTCAAGTATCTGGCCCAGGCCGATTGGTCGCTGACCTGCGCGACGTGCACGCCCGAAGCGCGGATGCTGCGGCGTCTGGGCGGATCGGCCACCACCGGGGTCGAAGCGGACCGCAACGCGATGGCGTCGGGCGCGCTGGTGTACGAGGTGACGCTGGGCCCGGGCCAATCGCGCGAATTCGCCTGGAGCACCGCGCTGATCGGCGAGGACGACGGACGTTTCGTCGACCCGGCCGAAGTGGCTGCGCTTCAGCAGATGGTGGCCGAGCAATGGCGGCAGAAACTCGACCGGGTCGGGTTGCGCGTGCCGAAGGCGGGCCAGCACGTGGTCGATACCTTGCGCACCGGCCTGGCGCATATGTTGATCAGCCGCACCGGCCCGCGCCTGCAACCGGGCACGCGCTCCTACGCGCGCGCCTGGATCCGCGACGGCGCGATGATCAACGAAGGCTTGCTGCGGATGGGGCGCGCCGACGTAGCCGAGGAGTTCCTGCGCTGGTACGCGCCGTACCAGTTCGACAACGGCAAAGTGCCGTGCTGCGTCGACGACCGCGGCAGCGACCCGGTGCCGGAGAACGACAGCCACGGCGAACTGATCTTCACCATCGCCGAGCTGTACCGCTACAACCGCGACCGCGGCTTGCTCGAATCGATGTGGCCGCACGTCGAGGGCGCGGTGCGTTACATGGACCAGTTGCGCCTGAGCGAGCGCACCGCGGCCAACCGCGCGCGCGATCCGGCCTTCTACGGAATGATGCCGGCCTCGATCAGCCACGAAGGCTATTCGGCCAAGCCGATGCATTCGTACTGGGACAACTTCTGGGCGTTGCGCGGTTACAAGGACGCGGTGGAAATCGCGCAGTGGTTAGGCAAGGACGCGCAGGCCAAGGCGTTTGCGGCTTCGCGCGATCAGTTCCGCGCGGATCTGTACGCATCCATCGGCCACGCCACCGACAAGCACGCCATCGACTACATCCCCGGCGCGGCCGAACTCGGCGATTTCGATGCGACCTCCACCACCATCGCGCTGGCGCCGGGCGGCGAGCAGGGTTTGTTGCCGAAGACCTTGTTGAACAACACCTTCGAGCGTTACTGGAAGGAATTCGTCGATCGCCGCGACGGGCGCCGCGAATGGAAGGACTACACCCCGTACGAGCTGCGCACCATCGGCAGCTTCGTGCGGCTGGGCTGGCGCGAGCGTGCGCATGAGGCGCTGGAGTTCTTCTTCAAGGATCAGCAGCCGCGCGGGTGGAACCAATGGGCCGAAGTGGTTTCGCGTACGCCGCGCAAGCCGTTCTTCGTCGGCGATCTGCCGCATGCGTGGGTGGAGTCGGACTATGTGCGTTCGGCCCTGGATCTGTTCGCCTATACCCGCGATGTCGATCGGGCGCTGGTGATCGCGGCCGGCGTGCCGGCGGCGTGGCTGGACGGCGAGGGCGCCAGCGTGCGCGGTTTGCGCACGCCGTATGGCGAGCTGAGTTATCGGTTCAGGCGCGAAGGACGGCAGGCTACGCTGGAGATCGACGGCGGGTTGGACGTGCCGGCGGGGGGCGTTGTGGTGACGTGGCCGTTCGAGACGGCGCCGGGGAAGACGCGGGTGGATGGGCGCGAGCGGGCTTGGAGCGGTGGCGAGTTGAAGATCGATAAATTGCCGGCGCGGGTTTCGATTGGGTTGGATTGAAACGAATTGGGCTCTGTTTTTGCGGTGCTTCCGGTGCGGCGAAGAGAAGAGCAAATGCAAAAGCAAAAGCAAAGTCAAAATGGATTCCGGCTTTCGCCGGAATGACGGTGAGTGAATTAACGACGGTGAGTGAATCAGCGACGGTGGGTGAGTCAGCGATGGCGATTGAATCAGCGACGCCGACAAAAACCGCGCAACCTACCTACCGTCATTCCGGCGAAAGCCGGAATCCATTTTGATTCTGCTCTGTGCTTTCGCGGTCCCGCTCACGGGCACCAATGCACATCCAGACCCACATCCCCGTCCAACCCGATCAACACCGGCCAGCGCCGCACATCGCCGCTGGCCACCGCCTGCTCGAAGGTCGCGCGCTTGGCCGCGCCCTGGATCAACAACAAGCGCGATTGCGCATAGGCCAAACCGGCTGGGGTCAGGGTGATGCGCTTGGTCCATTGCCGCGCGCCCGGCGAGCCGGTGGCGTCGATGGCGACGTAAGGCTGCTTGGATGCCAACGCCCGATCCAATGCGGACATGCCCGGAAACAGCGAGGCAGTGTGGCCGTCCTCGCCCATGCCCAACACCACCGCGCTGGCCGGCTGGCGCGCGTGGGCGTTGGCGAAGGCGACCGCTTCTTCCAGTCCGCGCCCGGATTGGGTCAGCGATTCGAAACGCGCCGCGGCGGCGTTGTCGCGCAGCAGGTGTTGCCGGACCAGGCGGGCGTTGCTGTCGGGATCGTCGGGCAGCAGCCAGCGCTCATCGACCAGGGCGATGTCGACCCGGGCCCAATCCAGCGGCGCCCGCGCCAACGCGCGGTACACCGGCGCCGGCGACACGCCGCCCGACAGCAACAGGCGTACGCGCCCGCGCCGGGCCAAATCGCGGCGCAGTTCGGCGGCGATCGCCACCGCGCAGGCCCAGGTCCAGGTGTCGGTGCTGCGGTGTTCGTGCCAGCGGTAGGCGCGCACCGGGGGCTGAGCGGGATCGTGCGGGACGGGGTTGGAGTCGTCGAGCATGGGCCGATCTTCGCACGCCGGGGTTTAAGGGCGTGTGCTGATCCGGATGTGATTGCGGACACAGGTAGCGAGCGCCGGGATACCCTGTCGACCCGCGCGTGAAGGATGGGGCGCGCCGGTTCAGCGTCGCCGATCGCAGTGTCTACCGTCATTCCGGCGAAAGCCGGAACCCATTTTGCTTGTGCTCCTATCCACGCACGACGAAAGCGGGAGCAACAGCAAAATGGGTTCCGGCTTTCGCCGGAATGACGGTGGAGGGAGCGTGGTCTCAGCGAATCCCCTCCAGCGGCCCGGTTAAGCCGCGACCTTCTTAACCGCGCACTGCGCCGCCAACGCCGCCGCGCCGAGCAATCCGGGCTGCGGGTGAGTCACCGCCAAGGTCGGCACCCGCGCCATGGTCGGCGAGAACCGGCCCTTGTGTTCGAAGCGCTGGCGGAAGCCGGAATGGGCCAGCCACGGCATCAGCTTCGGCACCAGCCCGCCGGGCAGGAACACGCCGTCCCAGGCGCCCAAGGTCAGCACCAGATCGCCCGCGGCGGCGCCGAACACCGCGCAGAACACGTCGATCGCGCGCAGACAGCGCACGTCGCCTTCGCGCGCCATCGCGGTGATGTCCTGGGGTTGCAGTGGGCCGGGATCTTCGCCGGCGATCTGGCTCAGGGCCCGGTGCAGGTTGACCAGGCCGCTGCCGCTGATCAGGCGCTCGTTCGAGACCCGCCCGAATTCGCCCGACAGACGCTGCAACACGTCGATTTCTTCCGGGTTGTTGGGGGCGAAGCTGACATGGCCGCCTTCGGTCTGCAGCGGATAGAAGCGGCCGTCGCGGCGCAGCAGCGCGCCCACGCCCAGGCCGGTGCCCGGGCCGATGATGGCGTAGGTGCGGTCGCCGCTGTCGTTCCAGCCGTTCCAGCGGGCGCCGCCGATCGGTACCACATCGCCGGTGCCCAGCAGCGACACCGCCATCGCCTGGGCGGCGAAATCGTTGACCAGGTCGATCCGCGAAAGCCCCAGCGCGATCCGGGTGCGTTCGGCCGAAATCACCCACGGGTGATTGGTGATCCGCGCTTCGTCGCCGTCCACGCGCCCGGCCACCGCGAAGACGCCGTGGCTGGGCGAGGCGCCGATCCGGTCCAGGTAATGGCGCGCGGCGTCGGCCAGCGAAGGGAAGTCGGCGACCGCGAACACCTGCACGCTGTCGGGCAGCAGCGCCGGCACCGACGGGTCGGAGGAGGCCAGGGCGAAGCGGGCGTTGGTGCCGCCGATATCCGCGAGCAACGCACCGCTCATGCCTGACCTCCGCCATAGCCGTTGCCGGGCGGCAGGAAGCCCTCGGCCTCGCTCGGGCCCCAGGAACCGGCCGGGTAGTCCAGCGCGGGCTGGCCGGTGCGGGTCCAGGCGGTTTCAATGCTGTCGATCCATTGCCACGCCGCTTCGACTTCGTCGTCGCGCACGAACAAGGTCTGGTTGCCGCGCAAGGCGTCGACGATCAGGCGCTCGTAGGCGATCCGCCGCTGCGGCGAGCCCGACATCGACAGATCCAGCGACATCGGCTTGAGTTCCAGCGCGCCCCATTCCGGCGCGGCCAGGCTGCCCATCAGGCCCAGTTCGATGGTTTCGTCCGGCTGCAGGCGCATGCGCAGGCGGTTGGGGCGTTCGCGGCCGCGGCGCGGGCGTTCGAACAGCCAGTGCGAGGTCGGACGGAACGACACCACCACTTCGGTCGCGCGCTCGGCCAAGCGTTTGCCGGTCACCAACCGGAAAGGCACCCCGGCCCAACGCCAGTTATCGATATAGGTTTCCACCGCGACGAAGGTCTCGACCGTGGATTCGTGCACGAAACCCTTGACCGCGCGGCCCTCGACCACGCCGGCGGCGTAGCGGCCGCGCACGGTACGGGTGGCGACGTCGGCGTCGCTCATCGGCCGCAGCGCGCGCAGCACTTTGCGTTTTTCGTCGCGGATGCTGTCGGCGTCGAGCGCGGCCGGCGGCTCCATCGCGATCAGCGCCAGCAACTGCAGCATGTGGTTCTGGACCATGTCGCGCAGCGCGCCGTAGCCGGCGTAATAGCCTTCGCGGCCGTCCACGCCGGCGGTTTCGCCGACGAAGATGTCGACCGATTCGATCCAGCGGTGCTGCCACACCGCTTCCAGCAAGGTGTTGCCGAAGCGCAGCGCCAGCAGGTTCTGCACCGCGGCCTTGCCCAGGTAATGGTCGATGCGGAAGATCCGCGATTCGTCCAGGCAGGCCTTGAGCGCGGCGTTGATCTCGCGCGCCGAGGCCAGGTCGCGGCCGATCGGCTTTTCCAGCACCAGGCGCGATTCGCCTTCCAGCAGGCCGGCCGCCTTCAGGCCCTTGGCGCAAGGCACGAACAAATCCGGCGGCGTGGCCAGATAGCTGACGCTGGCGCGGTCGGCATAGCCGGCCAGGGCGGTGGAGATCGCCGCCTCATCGCGCAGGTCGACCGAGACGTAGGCGATCTTGCCCAGCAATTCTTCGACCACCGCCGGGTCGTCGGCGACTTCGCCGGCCATGCGCTCGCGGAGCCACGCGCGAAACTCGTCGTCGGACAATTCCTGGCGGCCGACCGCGACGATCCGGAACGCGGGCGGCAGCAGCCGGTCGCGCCACAGATGGACCAGCGAGGGGAACAGGTAACGCTGGGAGAGATCGCCGGTGGCGCCGAACAGCAACAGGGTGTCGTGCATGGAGCGGGTGGGCCATGAAAGTTGGGGGAGTCGAGCGGGACCGCGGTGGCGTTCGCTCAAGTCGCAGGGACGGTGGCGGCCCCGGCGGATCGCCCAAGCATATCGCTGCTTGGACGATGGGCGAACTTCGGCGCGGCGCTGCGGCCTGGAGCCGACTCCGGTGTCGCGCCGATTCGGTCGATCGGCGCGTTATCGTGAGTTCGGTCCGGCCGCGCGGTCGCGACCTGGGCGAAACGGTGCTGCGGGTGCGGCGATGCGGGCGGGTGGGTTCTCCGGGGCGGTTCTGGGCTCGGCGCCGGCCAATCCGGGCCGCCTGGGGCGGTTGCGGGATTTGCGATCGGCGCTCGCATGAAAACGGTTACATGGCAGAATAGCCCAGGGCGCGGCCAAACGCACCGCCCGGTTCGCATTGT
The DNA here is from genome assembly GCF_036961695.1 of Pseudomonas sp. CGJS7. Taxonomy (NCBI): domain Bacteria; kingdom Pseudomonadati; phylum Pseudomonadota; class Gammaproteobacteria; order Pseudomonadales; family Pseudomonadaceae; genus Pseudomonas; species Pseudomonas sp. CGJS7. The sequence continues at coordinate 19,568 of NZ_JBAMDI010000010.1, forward strand.
CCGGAGATTTCATGGCGAAGGTCACGCTGCAGCATCTGCGCAAGGTTTATCCCAACGGCTACGTCGGCGTGGCCGATGCCGATTTCGAGATCGGCGACGGCGAGTTGCTGGTGTTGGTCGGCCCCTCGGGCTGCGGCAAGTCGACCCTGTTGCGGATGATCGCGGGCCTGGAAACGATCAGCAGCGGTGAGCTGAGCATCGGCGAGCGCGTGGTCAACGAGGTGCCGCCGAAGGATCGCGACATCGCCATGGTGTTCCAGAGCTATGCGCTGTACCCGCACATGACCGTGGCCGAGAACCTCGGTTTCGGCCTGAAGCTGCGCGGCATGAGCAAGGCCGAGGTGGCCGTGCAGGTGGCCAAGGCGGCGGCGATGCTGGAACTGGAGCCGCTGCTGGAACGCAAGCCGGCCGCGCTGTCGGGCGGCCAGCGCCAGCGGGTCGCGCTGGGGCGCGCGTTGGTGCGCAAGGCGCAGGTGTTTCTGCTCGACGAACCGCTGTCCAATCTCGACGCAAAGCTGCGCATGACCATGCGGGTGGAAATCGCCCGGCTGCATCGCCAGCTCGGCACCACCATGATCTACGTCACCCACGATCAAGTCGAGGCGATGACCCTGGGCCAGCGCATCGTGGTGATGAAGGACGGCCACATCCAGCAGATCGACACGCCGATGGCGTTGTACGAGCGGCCGGTGAATCTGTTCGTCGCGACCTTCCTGGGCAGTCCCAAGATGAATATTTTCTGGGGCCCGGTGGTCGAGCGCGACGGCGAGTTGTATCTGCGCATCGGCGAGGGCGTGGAGCTGCATCTGCGGCCGCAGGGCGAGATGCGGGAAAAAGTGCTGGCTTATCTGGGGCGCGAGTTGATGGTCGGGCTGCGTCCGGAAGACATGCATCTGGCCGAAGCCGGCGCGAACACCTTGCCGGCCAAGGTCGAGGTGGTCGAACCGGTCGGCAACGAGGCCTTCCTCAATCTGGGCTGCGGCGGCTGCGATCTGGTCCTGCGGCTGCCGCCGTTCCATCTGCCGCAGCCGGGCGACACCGTGCACTTGTCGTACGCGGCCGAGCGCATGCATTTCTTCGATCGGCAGAGCGAATTGCGGTTGTGAGGGCGGGTAGGCGCGAGCGGGGCGATGGGCGTTTGGCGATTCGTGCGGCGTTGATGCCGGCGTAGCCGCGGAATTGACGCGGTCGCGGCTCGCGCCGCTCCTGCAGGGGCTGCGGATGCGGCATGGGCTAGCTGTAGGAGCGGCGCAAGCCGCGACCGCGCAACCACCCGCAGCGGCGCGAGCCGCGAACACCAATCCGTAGAGTTGAGCCCGACCGCCGATTGCATGCAAACTGCGGGCGAATGCCCCGGCGGCACTCGCGCAGTACGGAAGGGGACCTGTCCGTACAGTGGGCGCATTCGTCCCACGATGTTAGTGTGCCGGAGCAATCGGAGGGATCCAGATGGACAGTCAGTCCGCGACCGGCCATCGCCGCCGTCATGCCGCGCCTCGTTGCCGACCGCAGCGTTTCGCCCATGGCCGCCGCGTCCGCGCCTTGGCCGCGATGCTTGTTCTATTCGCCGCAACAGGATGTCAAACCGCCATGTCTACGTCCGCCGCAAGCTCCACCACCGCGCAGTCCGGGTCCGCCGCGGGCACCACCGCCGAGTGGCCGCTGCGTTTCCAGCGCCACCGTTTCGGCGGCTTCTGCTTCGATACTTACGGCTGCAGCATCGTCTACAACGGCTTCCCGCACGGTAAGGAAGACCCGCAGCAGCTGAGTGCGCCGACGTCCTCGTTCGGCCCGAATTACCAGCAGCGGATGAAGGCCGCGCACCTGGATATCGCCAATTTCCCCGGCCCGGCCGAGGTCACCTGGCGCTCCAAGGACAAGAGCGAACACAAGGCCAGCGTCGACATCGCGGCGATCTTTCAAGACCAATTGATCCGCCACGAAGTCGCGCGCGAAGACGTGGCCGAGGGCGTGAGCCTCAACGATCCGGAAATCATCCTGGAAGTGGACGACCGCACCATCAACGTCTACATGCGCAGCATGATTCCGCTGAAGAAGCCGCGCGATCCGGCCAATCCGAACAGCGATTTCCGCGCCGACCTGGTGCGGGTGTACAGCCGCGCGTACTGAACGCGACCCGATCCTGCCGCGAGCCTGGCCGCCTTCGGCGCCGACGCTCGCGCCGCACAGCCAGCTAAGGAGAGTTTGCGATGGGCGGTGGCAAGAATCCCGACGGCGTCAAGACCTATCCCGCCGACGAACACGATCTCGACAGCTATCGGCAGGCCAGCGATCAGCTCGCGCAACTGCGCGCGCCGCAACTGCTGGATTCCTCCGATCCGCATTCGCGTTTGTTCGTCGCCGCCTTCGACGGCACCGGCAACAGCATGTACGCCGGCGACCCGAAGAACCACACCAACGTCGCCGACGTGGTCAAGCAGATCCAGAACGGGATGCACGACAACATCGGCGTGGGTTACGTCGAGGGGCCGGGCACCCAGAGCGGTTTCTTCAAGAGCACCATCGACGCCGCCACCGGCCGTACCTTCGAGCCGCGGGTGGAGAAGATGTACGCCCAGTTCATCGAGCAGGCCAAGCAGTGGAAGGCCGACGATCCCGAGGCCAAGATCACCCTGGCCGGGATCGGCTTCAGCCGCGGCGCTGAGCAGGAGGCCGCGTTCTCGCGGCTGGTGCACGAGCGCGGCATCCAGGACCCGGCCGGCGCCAAGTACAGCAAGGACAAGGACGGCAACATCACCGCGGTGGAGTATTCCAAGCCGCCGTTGGTGGCGCCGGGGCAGGTCGCGCAGGCGGTCGGTCTGTTCGATCCGGTCGGCACCGGCGAGCCGCGCAATCACGACCGGCGCCTGCCGCCGTCGGTGATGTCGGCGTTTCAGATCACCGCCGAGGACGAACGCCGCGACCAGTTCAAGTCCACCAGCATCCTGCGCGACGGTTTCGCCGAGGACAAACGCTTCCTCAACGTCACCGTCGGCGGCGCCCACAGCAATATCGGCGGCAGCTACGAGCTCAACGGGCTGTCGCTGCGCAGCGGCAATCTGATGGTGGATTACCTCAACGGGCTCAGCGACAAGCCGTATCTGGCCAAGCACGCCGAGCCCGACGACCCCAAGCTCAACGTGGTGCACCGTTCCGACAAGCATCAGTTCTTCTACACCACCCGCGATTTCCGCGACGGCGTGCGCGACCGGGTCGATGAGGTCGCGAGCAAGGAGCAGATCAAGCACGGTTCGGTCGCCGATCCGCGCAACAAGGAACCGATCGACGCCGACATGGACGCGCGCATGCAGCGGCGACCGGTGACGATCGGGCCGACCCCGGGCGGCGAGCAGCGGTTCACGGCCGGCGGCATCACCGCCGGCGGCTACGCCCACGAGGGCAGCGAGATCGACCGCACCTTCGCCCGTCTGGTCGATGCGGCGCGCAACCGCGACGACGGCGCGTTCCGCGCCGCCACCCAACAACACGCGCAGACCGAACCCACCCAGGCCTGGCTGCAGGAAGGCCGCGAGCGGCATCAGCAGCAGACCCAGGCGCAGGCCCAACCGCCCGAGCGGCAGACCCCGGCGTCCACCCAGCCGACGCTGCCGCCGGAGACGCCGCCGAACCCGCAATTGCGGATGCCGGGCCCGTAACTTTCAACGGAGAGCGAAGTGCAGGACGCGCAAGACCTGAAACGACTGGCCGCCGATCTGGCGGTGTTCGCCCAGCATCTGCAGGAACAAAGCGAACGCGCGGTGCAGCACGTCGACCGCAGCGCCGACGAATTGCATCGCGCCGCGCTGGGCATGGGCGCGGGCGCGCAGGAACTGGCCACGCAGTTGGTCGGCGCGGTGCAGAGCCAGGCGCAGGAGGCCATCGGCCGCGGCGCCGCGCAGGCGTTCGGGCCGATCGGCGCGCAGTTGCGCGAAAGCGCCGAGGTCGCCACGCGTGCGGCCAAGGCCTTGGAAGATCAGCGCAAGGCGCTCGACCGCGCCCAGCAGATCCTGATCTACAAGGGCACGCTGGCGCTGTTGGTGGCCTCGGCGATCGCGGTCGCCGGCAGTTGGTTCTTCATCAGCAGTTCGCTGCGCGAGATCCAGCGCGCCAAGTTCGGCCGCGACATCATCGAGGCGACCCGTTCCGGCGCCTTGACCCGCTGCGACGGCCAGTTGTGCGTCCGCGCCGGCAAGCGCTTCGGCAACAAGGGCGATTTCGTGCTGATCGAACAGCAGGCCGAGCCGGCGCGGCAGTAGCCGGCTTCGGGTTAGGCTTGGGTTCCCTTTTTTCGGCCCGATCGGCATGAATGCAGCGACGACCACGGTGTTGGTCACCGGCGGTTCGGGTTTTGTCGCCGGCCACTGCATCGTGCAGTTGTTGAACGCGGGTTACCGGGTGCGCACCAGCGTGCGCGATCTGCGCCGCGAAGCCGGGGTGCGGGCGACGCTCGCGCGCGCCGGCGTCGATGCCGGCGAGCGTTTGTCGTTCTACGCCGCGGATTTGCTCGGCGATGCCGGCTGGGCCGAAGCCGTGGCCGGTTGCGATTACGTATTGCATGTGGCCTCGCCGTTTCCGGCCGGGGTGCCCAAGCACGCGGACGAACTGATCGTGCCGGCGCGCGAAGGCAGCCTGCGGGTGCTGCGCGCGGCGCGCGACGCCGGGGTCAAGCGGGTGGTGCTGACTTCCTCGTTCGCGGCGATCGGTTACGGCCATCCCGGACGCACCGAGCCGTTCGACGAAACCGTGTGGTCGCAGTTGAGCGAGCGGGTCGGGGCGTATTCGCAATCCAAGACCTTGGCCGAACGCGCGGCCTGGGACTTCATCGAGCGCGAAGGCGGCGGCATGCAGTTGGCGACGGTCAATCCGACCGGCGTGTTCGGGCCGGTGCTGGGGCCGGAGCTTTCGACCTCCATCGGTTTGATCCAGCGGATGCTGGCCGGCGGCTTGCCCGGTTGCCCGGCCTTGTATTTCGGCACCGTCGACGTACGCGACGTGGCCGACCTGCATCTGCGCGCGATGACCGATCCGGCCGCCAACGGCGAACGTTTCCTCGCCGTCGCCGGCGATTTCATGTCGGTGTTCGAGATCGCTCAGGCCTTGCGTCGCGGCTTGGGAACGGCTGCTGCGAAGGCGCCAAAACGGCAACTGCCCGATTGGATGGTGCGCATCGTCGGTTGGTTCGATCCGGCGGTGCGGCAGATCGTGCCGGATCTGGGGCAAAGGAAAAACGCGAGCAACGCCAAGGCCAAGCGCCTGTTGGGCTGGGCGCCGCGTTCGAACGACGAGGGCTTGATCGCGGCGGCGCGGAGTCTGATCGAACTGGAACGCGGCGAAATCTGAAGATGGCCGCCCGCTTTGAACACCCGGATATGAAAACCGGATCGCACCTCACGGAGTCAGACAATGACTGAACGCATTCGGATAAAAGAAGAGCGGCTTCTTTCGGACAACTGGTACATCCTGAAGACGACCACGTTCGAATACTTGCGCGCCGACGGGCAGTGGGAGACCACGAGCCGGGAAACCTACGATCGGGGCAATGGCGCCACGATCCTGCTGTACAACCGACAGCGGCGAACGGTGGTGCTCACCAGGCAGTTCCGCTATCCGACCTACGTCAACGGCAATGCCGACGGCATGTTGATCGAGGCCTGCGCGGGCCTGCTGGACGACGACGATCCGCAGACCTGCATTCGTCGCGAAACCGAGGAAGAGACCGGGTATGCGGTCGACAACGTGCGCAAGGTCTTCGAAGCGTATATGAGCCCGGGGTCGGTGACCGAGAAGTTGTTTTTCTTCGTCGGCGAGTACAGTGACAAGGACCGAATCGGCGACGGCGGCGGTGTGGACAGCGAAGACATCGAGGTCTTGGAGCTGCCGTTCGATCAGGCCTTGCGGATGGTCGATTGCGGCGACATCAGGGACGGCAAGACCATCATGTTGCTTCAGTTCGCCAGAACCAGCGGGCTGCTGGACTAAGGTCGAGTCCATTCGCGGGGGGCTTGGCGCGCGGATCGTTTTCGCCGCGAACCGGCCCGGCGCGGTCGCGTTGTTGCAGTGAGGCCCTCAAGCCGCGGCGAGCGTGCGCTCGGCGCGGCCCGATTGGCGCTTGAGCAGCATGATCGCCAGCAGCAACAATGCCATCGGCACCAGCGACAGATAGAACGCGATGCCGCCGCCGATACGCGCGAACAACTGCCCGGTGATGAACGAGCCGGTGGTGCCGCCGAGCGCGGAAAACACCACGATCAGCCCGGTCATCGCCGCATGCCGCGACTTGGGCAGCGAGCTGAGCACCACCGAATTGATCGCCGGATAGATCGGCGCCATGAACAAGCCGATCAGCGGGAACACGTACGCCGCCAGCGGCGCGCTCATCCAGTCCATGTCCGGCCGCGGCCGCGCGTCGCCGGCCAGGGGCAGGGCCAGCAGCACCAGCACGGCCATCGCCAGCACGCAGGCGATCAGCAACCAATGCCAGGGCACCCGCCGCAAGGCCAGGCCCGCGGCGAGCCGTCCCAGCGCCAGCGACACGGCGAAGATGCTCGCCGCCTGCACGCTCATCCGGGTCGGCAGGTGCAGGATTTCGCGATTGAAGGTCGGCAGCCAGGTGCCCACGCTCTGCTCGATCAATACGTACAGGAACGCGGAGACCAGAAACGCGGCGACCAGGGGCTGGGCGATCAAGCGGAACATGTCGAAGAACGAATCGCTGGCGGCGTGGCCGTCGCGCGCGGCGGTTTCGTCCATGTCCGAGCTGGCGAGCAGGGCGACGATGGCCGCGGCGATGGCCGCGAGCAGCCAGTACACGTGCAGCCACACCGGATCGGCCGGCGACTGCGGATCGATGAACCAGGCGAAGATCCAGTAACCGGCGAGCACGCCGACCATGAACCAGCCTTCGATCAGGCTGGTCAGGCTGGCATGGGCTTGTTTGCCGTCGGTCAACAGACCGATGGAGGAATACACCGAGACCTTGGCCAGGGCGAACGCCGCGCCGGTGGCGACGAACAAGACCTTGGTCATCCAGAACGAAGGCAGGACCGGCATCAACGCGCAGGCGGCGCCGACGATGCTCAGGCCGAGCATCATCGCCCGGCGGTAACCCAGCCGCGGCATCAGCGCGGCGGTGAAGAAGGACACCACCGCGATCGGCAGATCCTTGAACGCCTCCAGGATGCTGGCCTCGCTCTTGTCGATGCCGAAGCCCTGGATCGCCTGCAGGATCACGGTGCCCACGCTGTTGAGCAGGATCCCGAACATCATGTAGGTCAGGATCATCGCCGCGATCATGCGGCGGCGGTTGGCGGCGGTGGAGGTCATCGAGGCTCCGTGGGTGTCGCGGTTTGCTGTGTATGTTTTGACCATTGCGCAACAGCTCCCTCTCCCGCTTGCGGGAGAGGGTTGGGGTGAGGGCGCGCGAAAAGCAATCGCCCTCGAATGAGTGGATTACGTCATAGGCGACGGACAGCGAAATGTAGCGACGACCTCTGGACTGGCCCTCACCCCAACCCCTCTCCCGCAAGCGGGAGAGGGGCTTAAGCTAAGCGGGAGAGGAGGGCTTTAAGTCACATCACCACTTATACGCCGCCGAGAACAAGTACTGCCGCCCAGCGATCGGCCGCCCCATGAACACGCCGCCGGTCGCCGCGCCGGGCACCCGCACATTGCCCTCGGTCAAGCCCAACTCGTTGGTGACGTTGCTGCCGCTGACCGACAGCTCCCAGCTGTCGCCGATATGCATGTTCGCGCCCACATCCAGGGTGTGGTACGAGGGCAGCTTCTGGGTGTTGGCCAAGTCCGCATAACGGTCGCCGATGCGCGAATAGGTGGCGAAGATCTTCAGATCGCCGAACGGCAGCGTCCAGAAATAGCTCGGGGTGAAGCGGAACTGCTGCTTGGGCTGGCGCATCACCTGATTGCCGGTGAACTCGCGGTAGTTCTCGTACTGCGCGTCCAGCCACACACCGGTCAAGGCCAGTTCCAGCCCGCCGATCGGCCGCACCGCGCCTTCGACTTCCACGCCGTAAGCGCGCGAATCGCCGGCGGTGGTGAAGTTGCTGCCGTCGTCGAGGAAGGCCTGGAACGGCGAGTTGGTGAAGCTGTTGTAGAACGCGGTCAGGTACAGGTCGTAGACCGAATTGCCCGACTTGAAGCCCAGTTCGTACTGGTCGATCTCCTGCACCTTGGTGTTGCCGTCGCGCAGATTGTCGAACGCCGGCAGCTTGTAGCCGGAGTTGGCGCGGGCGAACACGCTGGAGCTGTCGTTGAGTTTGTAGTTCAGGCCCAAGGTCCAGGAGAAATGCTTGTCGTCCTGGTCGATGCGGCGCGAGGTCGGCAGCGAGACCGAGGTGGCGTTGTCGTACAGCGTGTTCGGATTGCCGTCCAGATCGACCGTTGCAGTGTTGTGCACAGTGCCGTCGACTTGCTGCCACTCATAGCGGATGCCGCCGTCCAGACGCAGACGGTCGTTGATCTGCCATTCGTCCGCCAGGAACACCGCGGTGTTCTGGCCGTCGTAATCGCCGCGCAAGGAGAAGAACGAGGTGCCGGTGAAGCCGTCGCGGGTGACCTGACGGCCATCGGCCAGGGTCAGATTGATCCGCCGCGCGTTGTTCTGCGCGGTCAGCAGCATGTTGTTGCCCAGATACCAGGTGTCCTTGGACGAATACTTGGCGAAGTACACGCCGGCGGTGAGGGTGTTGCCTTCGAACAGATCCTTGCTGAAGCGCAGATCGTTGGTGAACGATTCGATCTCCTTGTCGACCACCCAGAAACCGGCGGTCAACACCTGCTGATTCGGATCCACCGCGCCGCCGCCGTTGACGTAGGTCGCGGTGCCGGCGCTGCCGTAGCCGGCGATGAACGAGGACAGCGTCTGCGGGCTGGCGCCGGTGAACAAACCGTTGGTCGGCGCGCTGCCGGTGACGAAGTTGACCCGGTCGCTGATGGTCCAGTCGCCGACGTAGAAGTCCATCGACGCGCCGAACACGTCCAGATTGATGCCGCGGCCGTCGGCCAGATCGCGCTGGATGCTGGTGCCCGGGCCGGTCGGGATGGCGACGCGGCGGAAATCGTTGCCGAGCAGGGTGCCGGTCTGCGCGTCCAGACCCGGGAAGCTCGACAGGCTGGAGCCGTTGTTGCGCGACAGCAGCGGGATCGGGGTGAAGAACGCGTTCTTGTCGTCGGTGTGGCGGGCGTAGAGGGTGATCTCGCCGCTGTCCCAGCTGTGGGTCAAGGTCGCGCTGAGCTGGCCGCCCTTGTCGGCCGGGAACTGGGTGTCGCGGACGCCGTCGGTGGTGCGGTAGAAACCGCCGACGCTGTAGAACCAGCCGTCGGCGAGCTTGCCGCTGTTGAACAGATCCACGCGGCGGAAACCGTCGCTGCCGACGCCGACCCGCACGCTGCCTTCGGTTTCTTCGCCGCCTTTTTTCTGGATGAAGTTGACCGTGGCGCCGGGCTGGCCATTGGAGAAGATCGGGCTGGGACCGCCGCGCAGCACTTCCATGCGCTCGATGGTGTCGTCCATCCGGAACAGGGTGGAGTTTTCCAGGAACGACAGGGTCGGCGGCGGGTACAGCGGCGCGCCGTCCATCTGCACGGTCACGAACGGCGCGTCGCCTTCCGAGGGCATGCCGCGCACGAAGATGTTGGCGCCGGTGCTGCCGCCGGCCGATTCGGCCCACACGCCGGGAACCACCTTGAGCGCGTCGGCGGTGCTCAGCGGCACGGCTTCCTGGATTTGTTCGAGCGAAGCGGTGGTGATCGAGAAACTGGCGTCGCGCTTGCGCACGCCCTTGAAGCGCGCGGTGCCGCTGACCACCACCGCATCGAGCGTGGTCGCCGATTCGCTGGCCGCGGCCGGCGCGGCGGATTGCGGCGCCGGCGCGTCCTGGGCCGAGGCGTAACCGGGCGCGAGCGCGGCGGCGATCGCCGCCGACAGCGCATAACGCAGCAACCGCTTGGGTCCGGATGCCGTGTGCTTGAAGACCGAGAATTGCATGTTGTTCTCCCCACCCATTGTTATGGATTGTTGATCGATGACGGCCCTGTCGCGGCGGTGCGTGCCGCGCGCGATCAAGGCGAAACGAAGGCGTTCAGATCGAATGAAGCGATATCGGGCAAACAGGCGTCGGCGCGCGCCAGGGCCAGCGGATCGCCGATGCCGACCGCGGCCATGCCGGCGGTCTTGATCGAGACCACGCCGGCGGCCGCGTCTTCCACGCCGATGCAGTGCGACGGCGGCACGCCGAGCGCGGCGGCGACATCGAGAAAGATGTCCGGCGCCGGCTTGGCCCGGGCGATGCGCGCGGCGTCGGCGATGTAGTCGAAGCGCTGTGCGATGCCGAGGCGCTCGAGCAGGGCGGCGGCGTTGCGGCTGGCCGAGGCCAGGCCGAGCTTCAGGCCGCGTGCGCGCGCTTGTTCCAGCACCCGCTCCACGCCGGGGAACAAGTCCTTGGGCGTGACCTCGGCGATGGCCTCGACGTAGTAGCCGTTCTTGCGTTCGGCCAGCGCCAGTTTGCGCTCGGCGCTCAAGTTCACCCCGGCGTTGCGCAGGATGATCTCCAGCGAGCTCATCCGGTCCACGCCCTTGAGTTGTTCGTTGATGTGTTGATCGAACGGCAGGCCTTCTTCGTCGGCCATGCGCTTCCAGGCGCGGTAATGGGTCTGGGCGGTGTCGGTGAGCACGCCGTCCAGGTCGAAGATCAGCGCCCGTGCCGGCTTCGGGAAACGTTCGCGGGTATCGACCTCGGGCTTTGCCAGCGGCCGCAGCACTGGCGCGCCGCTGCTCAGTTCGACGCGTTGGCCGGCGTGGGAAATGCTCAACGGCGCGCCTTCCAGCAGCGAGTATTCGACGCCGTCGCGGCGCACCTCCACGCGCAGGCGGCGGCCCTGCCAGCGCAGGCCGAAAGCGAAGCCGCTCCATTGCTGCGGCAAGGTCGGCGCGAACCGCAGTTCGCCGCCGCCGCTGCGCAAGCCGCCGAAACCGGCCGCCAGGCCGAGCCAGGTGCCCGCCAGCGCCGCCATGTGCACGCCGTGGTCGGTATTGCCGTGCAGATCGTCCAGGTCCACGCGCAGGTTGTCGTGGAAGAACCGCTCGGCCTGGGCCGGGTGGCCGACTTCGCTGGCGAGGATGCCGAACACCGACGCCGACAAGGTCGAGTCGTGGGTGGTCACCGCCGCGTAGTAGTCGTAGCTGCGCCGCTTGGCGTCCACCGTGATGCCGTCGCCGGCCAAGACCAGGCCCATGACCACGTCGGCCTGCTTGCAGACCTGGTAGCGGTAGAGGGTGAGCGGGTGGTAATCCAGCAACAGCGGCCGGTGTTCGCCCTCGCGGGTCGGGTACGGCCAGCGCGGTTTGTCGAGGAAGGTGTCGTCCTGGGCGTAGATGCCCAGGGCTTGGTCGTAATGCAGGAACATCGATTCGGCGGCGCGGCGCCAAGTGGCTACTTCGTGCGCTTGCACTTGCAAGCGTTGCGCCAAGGCTTGCAGTTGCTGCGGGCGTTCGCGTTCGAGCTGCTCCCACGCCGCCACCGCGCGCAGCAGATGCTGCTGGGCCATGCGGTTGGTGTAGAAGTTGTTGTCGACCAGCGCGGTGTATTCGTCCGGACCGGTCACGTCGTGGATGCAGAACGCGCCGCCGCGGCGCGGATTGAAGTGACCGATCTGCGGCCAGATGCGCGCGGTTTCGAACAGCATCTCGGCGCCGAACTCGGCGAGGAAGTCGATATCGCCGCTGGCATCCAGGTACAGGCCGATGCCGTAGGCCACCGCGGCGTTGATGTGGTACGCGGCCGAGCCGGAGGGATAGTGCGCGGAACACTCGCCGCCGGTGATGGTGCGCCAGGGGAACAAGGCGCCGATGGCGTGGTTCATCTCGCGGGCGTGTTTGCGCGCGGGCTCCAGCGCGAGGAAGCGCGCATGCAGCATCGCCCGCGCTACCTCCGGTGCGGTGTAGGCCATCACCGGCAGCATGAAGGCTTCGGTGTCCCAGAAATAATGGCCTTCGTAGCCTTCGCCGGTGAGCCCTTTGGCGGCGGTGCCGTCGATGCCGTTGCGGCCGGCCGATTGCAGCAGATGGAACAAGTTGAAGCGCAGCGCCTGCTCGGCCGCGGCGTCGCCGCCGATCGACAGGTCGGCGCCGTCCCAGAATCGCGCCAGCGCCTGCGCTTGATCCGCGGCGATGGCGTCGAAGCCGCGCTCGCTTGCGCGCTGCAACGCCTGCGCCGAGGCGGCGGGCAGGTCGGTGGCGTGCGGGTTGCGGTCGGTGACGTAGGCGACGAATTTTTCCAGCGTTGCCGATTGGCCGGGCAGCAAGTTCGCGCTGTAGCGCTGGGCCACGCGTTCCTCGCCGAGTTCGGCGGCGACGAATTGCAAGCCTTCGCAGCGATGCGCCTGACTGCACACCGTGCGCACGCCGCTGCGGCGCGTGGCCTGGACCACGTGCGCGCCGCGTTCGTCGGCCTGGCGCGCGAGCAATTGCAAGCCTTCGGCCGAGGCTACGCCGATGCGCGGGTCGTCGCCTTGCTCGGCGGCTTGGTGGCCGCATTCGATGATCGAGACCAGGCTCAGCGGGCCGCTGTAATCGAGCGAGAGCACGCGATAGCGGATCGCCAGCAGGTCGACGCCGGCGACGCCGCTGTCGAACGGCAGCACCCGTTCGGCGATGACTTCGATGCGGGCGCCGGCGGCGGTGCGCAACACGCTGCGGCGACTCAGGCAACCGCGGCGCAGGTCGAGTTCGCGCTCGAACGCTTCCCCGGCGAGCGGCAGCAAACGCTCGCCGCCGGCGAACACTGCGATGCGTTGGCCGTCGGCGACCGGCAGGCGGGTGTCGGTGTAGCGCGGGAAGCCGGTGAAGCGTTCGTGGTAGTGGATCGGATGCTGCTCGTAGACCGCGGCCAGGAAGCTGCCGTCGCTGCCGCCGTCGGTTTCTTCGATGCCGCCGCGCACGCCGAGCGAGCCGTTGGCCAGCGCGAACAGGGTTTCGTCGCGGCGCGCGCGGGCCGGGTCGAGGCCGGTCTGACGCAAGCGCCACGGGTCCGGCGCGGCGGCCGGGTCGGGGTGAGGGACGGGCGGAACGAAAGCGGTGGGGTGAGCAGTCACGCGGCGAGCCTGGAAGCGGGGCCGCAGGGCGCTGCGGCTTCAATGGAGGCGGACCGTAGTGATTGATTGTTATCGATGTCAAGTTACCGATAACAGTGTCCCGTCCAGCATCTCGGCCAAAGCCGGGCACTTGGCCGGATAACGGCGAGGTAGTTTTGTCAGATCAGTGACTTAGCTGAAGTGCGCCGGTGCTTCGAGCCGGTTCGACCGCACCCGCCGAACGTTGCAACGCAACAAGAATTGCGCGACCGCGCAGGGCTTCCTGTAGGAGCGGCGCAAGCCGCGACCACGTCGCTGCGGACACAGCGCAAGCGGATTCGGGCCGCGCAGGGGGCGAGCGCGGGCTCGATGCGAACAGGTAGCTGCGCGGTCGCGGCTTGCGCCGCTCCTACAGGGGCAATCCGGCGGACTCAGGTTACTCGCGCCACCAAATGCGTCGGCAGAATCTCCGACTGCGCCTGCTCGCCCTCGATCAGCGCCAGAATCTTGCGCGCCAACGACACCCCGGCATCGACGAAGTTCTGGTGGATCGAAGTCAACGGCGGCAGATAAGTCGCCCCGAGTGGGGTGTCGTCGTAACCGATCACCGAAACATCCTCAGGCACCCGCCGCCCGCGTTCGATCAAGGCGCGGATCGCGCCGATCGCCAGCAAGTCGCTGGCGGCGAACAAGGCGTCGAATTGCGGGTGTTGATCGAGCAGCGCATGCACCGCCTGGGCGCCGGCGCTGACAGTGAAATTGGCCACAGTCGGAGTCAGCGCGACGATGCCGTGCTCGCTCAGCGCGTGCTGAAACCCTTCCAGGCGCTCGGCGAATTCGCCGTGCGCGTGATCGCCGAGGAACACCGGCCGGCGCCGGCCCAGGGCCAGGAAGCGTTCGGCGGCGAGCTTGCCGCCGCGGTGGTTGTCGCTGCCCACCACCACTTCCGATTCGTGACGGCTGACCGCGCCCCAGACCACCATCGGCCGGCCCCAGCGTTTGACCTGGTGCATGGCGTCCTCGTGCGCGCCTTGGCCGAGCAGGATCACCCCGTCGGCGGCCTGCACGCTGGGCAGCCCGCCGCCCTGCAGCGAGGTCAGCAACACGCTGTAACCGGCCGAGGTCAGCTCCTGGCTGATGCCGCCGAGCAGGTCCAGCGGGTAAGGGCCGGACATTTGCCGTTCGACGGTGGGTTTCATCTCCACCACCACCGCCACGGTCATGCTTCGGCGCAGGCGCAGATTGCGCGCGCTGATATTGAATTGATACCCCTGGTTTTCCGCCAGTTGCTTGATCTTGGCGCGGGTCTCGGGATTGACCAGCGGGCTGTCGCGCAGCGCGCGCGAGACGGTGATCGCCGAGACGCCGGCCAGTTCGGCCAGATCGGCCATGGTCAGGTGTTCGCCGGCTTTGCGGGTCGGATTGGAGGCGCTCGGTCGGCTCATGCGGGGCGGATCGTCCAGGATCGCGGTCGAAGAGGGGCCGTGCCTATGTACCACGTCGCGCGTAAAGGCTGCAGGAGCGGCGGTAGCAGTAGCGCCAACGCGACGCGCGCGGCGTCGCATTGGTGTGAACGCCGGACCCGGCTCAGCGGTGCGAACCGCCACGATCGGCATGCGCGGCCGGCTGCGTGGCCGGCTGCGTGGCCTGCCGGCGGTAGTAGCGATGCGCCGTACCGGACAGCACGCTCAGCGCGCGCACCGCGCCGTGCGCGTCGCGGTGGAACTCGAACTCCACGCCAGCGCCCATGAATCGGGCCGGGCTCAGCGCCAGCAAGCTCGTGGCGTTCTCGCCGGCCGGTTCGATCGCGACCGCACCGTCGGCCACCTTCACCGCGAGAGATGCGTGGTCGAAGGTGTCGGCCAATTCGCCTTGCACATCCATCGGCAGCGACGGGTCCAGGCGATAGTCGCCGGCATAGTCGGCGTAGATCGGCTCGCGCAGGTCCAGGGCGATGCTGCGGATCACCGGCTTGATCCCGTCGCCCAGCGCATCGGAAATCGCATTGCGGATTTCGCCGCGCAGCAGCCTGCCGTTCTTGCCGTTGGTGAGGATGACGAAGCCATAACCGGTCTCCGGGTAGCCCTCGATCCCGGCGTGATAACTGTCGTTGCTGCCGTTATGGAAGAACCGGCGCGAACTGCCGCTGCCGAGCAACTCCGGCCCCAGCCCGCGGTTGCCCGGCGATACCTCGGTCATCATCTGGGTGGCGATGGGTTTGGGCAGCCAGTCGCTCTGGCCGCGGTAGCTGCGGATCAGCGCGGCGACGAACTCGCCCAGATCGTGGGCGTTGGTCCACAGTCCCGACGCCGCCTGTTCCGGGAAGGTCTGCCAGCCGCGCGGCAAGGCGACGACGGCGCCGTCGCGGTCGTGCGCCTTGGCGATGTTGCCGCGCGCCGGCGGCAGCGGGTTTTCGTAGGTGCTGCGGCGCATGCCGACGGGTTGGAACACTTGCGCGCGCGCGACCGCTTCCAGCGGCTGGCCGGTGACGTCTTCGATCACTTGCTGCTCCACCGTCACCCCGCCGCCGGAGTAGTCGCTGACGGTGCCGGGTTCGCGTTGCAGGCGGATCGGCCGGTTCTTCGCCGGCGGGGTTCCGTTCAAGGTTTGCAGCAGCGTCGGCAGGGCTTCCGCGGGCAGATAGTCTTCGAAGCCGTGCACGGTCAGGCCCGAGGTGTGCGAGAGGATCATGCGCAGGGTCACCGTCGGGTTGGCGATGCCGGGCGCCTCGGGGATGCGCCAGGATTTCAGATAGCCGTTGACGTCGCGATCCAGATCCAGCCGCCCTTGCGAGACCAGGCGCAGGGCGGTGGTCGCGGCGATCATCTTGCTGACCGAGCCGACCGAAAACAGCGTGTCCGCGTCGACCGCATCGGCGGTTCCGGCCTCGCGCACGCCGTAACCGGCGGCGTAGGCCAGCTTGCCGTCCTTGACGATGGCGATCGCCGCGCCGGGCACTTTGTGATGGGCCATGCGCTCGCTCAGGCTCCACACCGGCACCGGTTTGCCGGCTTCGACCACGCTCGGCCGCAGGCCGCGTTCTATCGCCGCTTTCAGGCGCGCGATGTCTTGGTCGGCGGGCGCTTGCGCGTGGGCGCTGGCGGCGGTCAGACAGGCGAACAGCGTGCAGGCGAACAGCGTGGATTTCATCGTCCTCATTGCCTTGTGGTTGGATGCGAAAGCCGATGGTTTGCCCGAACGCGGGCAAAGCGGGGCCGTGGGCGCCGGCCCTGGGGCCCGCGCCGGAACGAACCGAGCGGTTAAAACGGTTTTAAGAACGCCGCGACGATCAGGGCCGGCCGGCGACCGCGCCCCGGGCGATCAGATAGGCGCGCACGTCCGGATCGCTGGCCTGATTCAGCGGCGAACGCCAGCGTCCGAGCCAACCGTCGGCGACCACGCCCAGATTGACGTCGGCGCCGCGCGCCACCAGGTACTCGACCGTCGCCAGATGGCCTTCGCGCGCGGCGTTGATCAACGGCGTTTCGTCGTAAGTGACCACCCGGTTGACGTCGGCGCCGGCCTGCACCAGCCGTTCGACGATGCGCAATTCGCCGCCTTGCGCGGCCACGATCAGCGGATTGCCTTCGCCGAGCGCGGCGCGGTTGGGATCGCTGCCCAAGGCCAACAGAGCTTCGACCGTGGCCAGATCGCCCGAGCGCACCGCCTGGATCAGCGCGGTGCCCTGGCCGAGCACGCGGGCTTCGATATCGACGCCGCCTCCGGCCAGTTTGCGCACCGATGCGGCATCGCCGGCGCGCGCGGCCGACAGCAGCGCCGAAACCTTGGCGTCGGGCTCGATCACCGCCGGCCCGGACAGATCCAGCCGCGGCGCCGCGGCGACGGCGAAGCCGGCCACGGCGAACAGCGCCGACACGCACAGCGCGGCCGCCGCGTATCGGCGCGGGCGCTCGCCGTTTTCGGTTTCGATCAAACCGTCGATGCGTTGGGCCAGATGGCCGCGGCGTTCGAGCATGGCCACCGCCAGCGACGGCGGCCGTTCGCCCAGGTCCAGCAGCGTTTCCGCGCTGCTGATCAGGGAGCCGGCGTAGTCCACCGGCTGCGCGCAAGCGCGCGCGGCGCGCGCATCGCAGGCCATTTCGCGGGCCAGGTCCAGGCGCGAATGGATCAGGCGCAGGAACGGGTTCCACCAGAACAGCGCCAGCGCGGCGCGGATCGCCGCGGTCGACCACAGATCGCCGCGGCGGATATGCGCGATCTCGTGGCGCAGGATGTCGTGCAAGGCCTGGCGCGGCAGGCGGCCGATCAGCGCGCGCGGAATCAACACGGTCGGATGCAGCAGGCCGACCACCATAGGACCGTCGGCGACGGTGGTGCCGATTCGCGCGCGGTCCGGCAGTTCCGCGGCCAGCGCCGCCTCCAGCGACAGCGCCGGACGCGCCGAACGGCGCAGCCGGCGCGCCTGGCGCGCGCCTTCGGCCAGCCGCATCCACTGCCACAGCGCGCCGAGCGCCCAGACCAGCAGCAGCACCGTCGGCAGCGAGCGCGGCAGTTCCAGGTACACGATGTCGGGGTCGTGTCCGGCGTCGTACACCGCTTCGCCGATGCTCGGGCCTTCTTCCGGATGCATCACCAGGGTTTCGTCGACGCCGGCGAATACCGGCGAGGGCGGACCGGGCAGCAACACCGCCAACGGCGTCAGCATCGCCAGCGCCAGCACCGCCAGCAGCAGCCACGAACGCAGTTCGGCGCCGAGCGCGCGCACCCGCATGAACACCGTGGCCAGCGCGAACAGCGCCGCGCCGATCAGCAGATGCAGCGCCAGCAGCGCGGGCAGGGCATCGATCAGGGTTTTCATCGCGCGTTCCCCTTGGCGGCGTCGCGGTCGGCCTTGGCCGCGTCGACTTTGTCGCGCAGCCGTTTGAGTTCCTCGCGGTCGATGTCGTGCTGGTCCAGCAGGTGCTGGGCCAGCAGATCGGGCGAGCCGTCGAAGAATTGCGAGAGCAGGTGATCCAGCGCCTGGCTGCGCGCCTGTTCGCGGCTGATCCGGGCGCGGTAGATGAAGGCGCGTCCTTCCTGGCGGTGGCTGACGAAGCCCTTCTTGGCCAGGACGTTGAACATCGTCAGCACCGTGGTGTAGGCCGCCGGTTTGAGCCGGGACAGTTCGTCGGCGACCTCGCGCACCGAGGCCTCGCCCTTGTCCCACAGCACTTCCAGGATCGCTTGCTCGGACTGGGTCAGGGTGGGCGAGGCGGGTCGGGCCATGGCGGTCTACGGGTTTTTTAGTTGATCGATGGAAGCACGCCGGACCGAGGCAGGTCAACTATCGAATTAGTAGTCGTTCCCGCGGCACCGATGGACTCGAACCCTGGGCACGCTGGCGGCGCACCGGGCGCGTCGACGGCGAGCTCGACGCCAGCCCGCTATACTCCGGGGTAAGCGCGGCCGAGAACCGCGTCCGGCCCAAGCGATTCAATCGCTTAGGCGAACTTCCTAACAAACCCATTCACGGCCGCGTCCGCCGCACCCAGAGGCCCCAACGCCGCATGCGTCTGTCCACGATCAAGCTGTCCGGTTTCAAGTCCTTCGTCGATCCGACCACGCTGCACCTGCCCACCAACATGACCGGCGTGGTCGGTCCCAACGGCTGCGGCAAGTCGAACATCATCGACGCGGTGCGCTGGGTGATGGGCGAGAGCTCGGCCAGCCGCCTGCGCGGCGACTCGCTGACCGACGTGATCTTCGCCGGTTCCTCGGCGCGCAAGCCGGTGTCGCAGGCGATGGTCGAGTTGATCTTCGACAACTCCGATCACACCATCAGCGGCGAATTCGCCGCGTTCAACGAAATCTCGGTCAAGCGCACGGTCAGCCGCGACGGCACCAGCCAGTACTACCTCAACGGCGGCAAGTGCCGGCGCCGCGACATCACCGATCTGTTCCTGGGCACCGGCCTGGGCCCGCGCAGCTATTCGATCATCGAGCAGGGCATGATCAGCCAGATCATCGAGGCCAAGCCCGAGGATCTGCGCGTCTACCTGGAAGAAGCCGCCGGCATTTCCAAGTACAAGGAACGGCGCAAGGAAACCGAAACCCGCATCCGCCACACCCGCGAGAATCTGGATCGTTTGAACGATCTGCGCGAGGAAGTGGGCAAGCAGCTCGAACACCTGCGCCGGCAGGCGCGGCAGGCCGAGCAGTACCAAGCGATCCAGGCAGAACGCAAGATCAAGGACGTGGAGTGGAAGGCGCTGGAATACCGCGCCCTGGATCAGAAGCTGCAAGCCCAGCGCGAGAAGCTCTCGCAGCAGGAAACCCGGCTGCAACAGCTGATCGCCGAACAGCGCGAGGCCGAACGCGAGCTGGAAACCGGGCGCGTGCGCCGCGAGGAAGCCGCCGAGGCGTTGAACAAGGCCCAGGCCGCCAGCTACGAAGTCGGCGGCGCCCTGGCCCGGATCGAACAACAGATCCAGCACCAGCGCGAGATGTCCAGCCGCCTGCTCAAGGCGCGCGATGAGGCGATGGCGCAGTTGGCCGAGATCGGTCAGCACATCGGCAGCGACCAATCGCGCCTGGACGTGCTGCTGGCCGCGATCGCCGACGCCGAACCGCGGATCGAGGCGATGCGCGAGGACGACGAAGCGCGCCAGGACGCGCTGCGCGAGGCCGAGGCAAAGCTAGGCGACTGGCAGCAGCGCTGGGACACCCACAGCCGTGAGCAATCCGAAGCCGCGCGCGCGGCCGAGGTCGAACGCACCCGCATCGAAGGCCTGGACCGGCAGACGCTCGACGCCGACCGCCGCCGCGAGTCGCTCAGTTCCGAGCGCAGCGGCCTGGACGTGGCGGCGTTGGCCGATGCGTTCGAACAGCTGCAAAGCCAGCACGACTTGCAGAAAGAGTCGCTGGACAGCCTCACCGAAGAACTGGAAACGCGTAAGGCCGCGGTCTCGGACCTGCAGGAACAGCAGCGCGCCACCCAGAACCAACTGGCCGAAGTGCGCAAGCAGGCGCAGACCTCGCGCGGACGTTTGTCTTCGCTGGAAACCCTGCAGCACGCGGCCTTGGGCCAGGAGCAGGGCGCCGCGCTGACTTGGCTGAAGGCGCGCGGCCTGGATTCGGCCCAGCGTGTGGGCGAGTCGCTGACCGTCGAGCCGGGCTGGGAAAACGCGGTGGAAAGCGCGTTGGGCCAGTTGATCGAAGGCGTGTTGGTGGAAGCGCCGGAAGCCTTGGTCGATGCGATCGGCGAACTCGGCGAAGGCCGCCTGACCCTGGTTTCGCCCGAGCGCGACAACGCCAGCTATGCCGCCACCTCGCTGGCGTCCAAAGTGCAGGGCCCGGCGGCGATCCGTCGCCTGCTCGCGCGCCTGCACGGCGCCGACGATCTGGCCGCGGCGCGCGCGCTGCAGCCCAGCCTGGGCGCGGAAGAAACCGTCATCACCCGCAACGGCGAGCGCCTCGGCGCGGGCTGGGTGCGGGTGCTGCGCTCCGGCGCGGCCAAGCAGGGCGCGCTGTTGCGCGAACGCGAGATCCAGACCCTGCGGGTGGAAATCGAAGAACTGCAGTCCCGCGAGCGCGACCTGGAACAGAACCAGATCCAGTTGCGCGACCGCTCGCTGGCCGGCGAACAACACCGCGAAGACGCCCAGCGCGCTCTGTACATGGCCCACCGCGGCGTGTCCGAGCTGGCCGGCCAGTTGCAGAGCCACCAGGGCCGGCTGGATTCGGCGCGCAACCGGATCGAAAAGATCGACGCCGATCTGGAGCAACTGCTGATCGGCCTGGACGCCGGCCGCGAGCAAGCGCGCGAAGCGCGGATGCGCCAGGAAACCGCGGTCGAGCGCATGGGCGAGTTGGAAGACTCGCGCCTGCAGCTCGAATCCGAGCGCCGCTCGTTGTCGGATGCGCGCGACGCCGCACGCAACGCCGCGCGCGAATCGCGCGACGCCGCCCACGCGCTGACCTTGACCCTGGAAACCCAGCGCGCCCAGGTCGCCGGCCTCAGCCAGACCCTGCAACGCATGGGCGGCCAGCGTGGCCAGCTGGATTCGCGCCTGAGCGAACTGGCGGCCCAGCTCAGCGACGGCGACGAGCCGGTGGTGGAGCTGGAGCAGCAGCGTCAGGTCGCGCTGGAGCAACGCGTGGTGGTCGAACAAGACCTCACGGGCGCGCGCACCGCGCTCGACGGCATCGACAACGACCTGCGCAAGTTCGAACAAACCCGCCAGCAGCGCGACGAACAAGCCCTGCAGCAGCGCGAGGCCATCGGCCAGCGCCGGCTGGAACAACAGGCGCTGGTGCTCAAGGCCGAAACCCTGACCGCGGCGATCGCCGAGGCCGGCGCGGTGCTCGAGGACGTGGTCAACGCGCTGGAAGAAAACGCCGAGCCGCAGACCTGGGAACGCACCGTCGCCGAACTGGACAACAAGTTGCGCCGGCTGGAACCGGTCAACTTGGCCGCGATCGCCGAGCATGCCGAGGCCGCGCAGCGCAAGGATTACCTCGACGCGCAGTTCACCGACCTCAACACCGCGCTGGAAACCCTGGAAGACGCGATCCGCAAGATCGACCGCGAAACCCGCGGCCGTTTCAAGGACACCTTCGACCGGGTCAACTCCGGCGTGCAGGAGTTGTATCCGCGCCTGTTCGGCGGCGGCCACGCCTATCTGGAACTCACCGGCGAGGACTTGCTCGATACCGGCGTGGCGATCATGGCCCGCCCGCCGGGCAAGCGCGTGTCCAACATCTCGCTGCTGTCGGGCGGTGAGAAGGCGATGACCGCGGTGGCGCTGGTGTTCGCGATCTTCCGCTTGAATCCGGCGCCGTTCTGCTTGCTCGACGAGGTCGACGCGCCGCTGGATGAAGCCAACGTCGGCCGCTTCACCGCGATGGTCAGCGAGATGAGCGAACAGGTACAGTTCCTGTTCGTCAGCCACAACAAGGCGACGATGGAAGCCGCGCACCAGTTGTCCGGCGTGACCATGCGCGAGCCGGGCGTGAGCCGTCTGGTCTCGGTGGATCTGGCCGAGGCGACGCGTTTGGCCGGCGCGGCATGATCGCGCGGCTGGAATCTGTGCTTCGGGATCGCGTGTCGTAACGAGTCCTTAGCAAATTTTTTTGGGTTTGGTGCAACGTATGCGGCGGTTGGTCCGTCGCGATAGCTACGACGCCAAACCTTGAATCATCAATTCGGAGTCGGTGGTAGCGGGCAGGGAATCGGAGATCGGCGGCGCCGTTCTCGACAATCCCGATCCCCGATCCCGAATCCCCCGTACCAACAAGGAGCAACCGATGTCCGACGTGACCCTGATGAGGATCGGCATCCTGATCGCCGGCCTGATCCTGATCGGCGCCATCGTGTTCTTCGGCCGCCCGCGCAAGCCGGGGCAGGGCAAGCGGGTAAGCCGCGAAGAAGAAGCCCGCGCCGGCGATCGCAAGCCGGTTTCGCGCCAGGAGCCGACCCTGGGCGAGCAGATCGAAAGCGAGCTCGGCCAGACCGGCGGCCCGCCGGGCGAGGCCACCACCCAGGCCGAGCTGGAGTTGTTCGACAAGACCCTGGAAGGCAGCGCCGCGGCCGCCAACAGCGAACTGGGCCGGCGGGTCAGCGAAGAGTTCGACAAGATCGTCACCCTGTACCTGGCCGCGCGCGCCGGGCAGAAACTGCACGGCCCCGACATCGTGGTCGCGGCGGAGAAGGCCGGCCTGGTCTACGGCCACATGGGCGTGTTCCATCGCCTGGTCGAGGGCCATCCCGAGCGCGGCCCGGTGTTCAGCGTGGCCAACATCATGAAGCCGGGCAGCTTCGACATGGCCACGATCCAGGCCCTGGAAACCCCGGCGGTGGCGTTTTTCCTGACCTTGCCGGCGCCGGTTCCGGCGCTGGACGCCTGGGAAACCATGCTGCCGACCGCCCAGCGCATGGCCGAACTGCTCGACGCGGTGGTGCTGGACGAACAGCGCAATGCGCTCGGCCGCCAGCGCATCGCCCATCTGCGCGACGAACTGCGCGCCTACGACCGCCAGCGCGAAGCGCCGCCGTTGAGCAAGCCGACGCGTTGGTAACCGGCGGGGCGCGATTGCCCATGCGCTCCGCACACTCCCCAACCCCCGCGCACTGTTCCCCCCTTTGAAAAAGGGGGGCTAGGGGGGATTTGCTTTTACCTCGGCCGCGACAAATCCCCCGCGCGCCGATTCAAGTTCAGTCCCCCCAACTACGCAGCGCGCAGCCCCCTTTTTCAAAGGGGGCGTGTTTTCAGAATGGGGCCTGATGTCGGCGTCGCACCCTCAGACACGCCCCACCTCCATAATCGCGGCCAACCCGTTCAAAATGCCGACCGACCCGCTCGAACGGCAGCGCCAGGACAACCCGCCCGTGACCGCTTCCCAATCCAAGCCCGCCTCCACGCCCGCAGCGCGCGTCGCCGAACTGCACGCCCAGCTCACCGACGCCAACTACCGCTACTACGTCCTCGACGACAACATCCTCACCGACGCCGAGTACGACCGCCTGCTGCGCGAACTCGAAGCGCTGGAAGCCGAGCACCCCGAGCTGGCCACCCCGGACTCGCCGACCCAACGCGTCGGCAACACGCCCTCCGGCGCGTTCGCCGAAGTCGTGCACGCGGTGCCGATGCTGTCGCTGGGCAACGCCTTCAGCGACGAAGAAGTGGTCGACTTCGTGCGCAAGATCGTCGAGCGCCTGGACGTGGCCACGCCGGCGTTTTCGGTCGAACCCAAGCTCGACGGCCTGGCGATCAGCCTGCGCTACGAGAACGGCCGCTTCGTCCAGGGCGCGACCCGCGGCGACGGCGCCACTGGCGAGGACGTCACCCTCAACCTGCGCACGGTCAAGGCCATTCCGATGACCCTGCGCGGCGAGGGCTGGCCGCCGGTGCTGGAAGTGCGCGGCGAGGTCTATATGCCGCTGGCCGCGTTCAAGGCCTACAACGAAAAAGCGCTCAAGGACGGCGGCAAGGTGCTGGCCAATCCGCGCAACGGCGCGGCCGGTTCCTTGCGCCAGCTCGATCCGCGCATCACCGCGCAACGGCCGCTGGCGTTCTACGCCTACGCGGTCGGCGTGGTCGAAGGCTACGACCTGCCGGCCACCCATTCGGCCACCTTGAAGCAACTGCGCGAATGGGGTTTCCCGGTCAGCGGCGAAAGCGACGTGGTCGCCGGCAGCGACGGTCTGCTCGGCTATTACCGGCAGATGGGCGCCAAGCGCGACGGCCTGCCGTTCGATATCGACGGCGTGGTCTACAAGCTCGACGACTACGCCGGCCAGCGCGAGATGGGCTTCGTCTCGCGCGCGCCGCGTTGGGCGATCGCGCATAAATTCCCGGCGCAGGAACAATCCACGGTGCTGGAAGGCATCGACATCCAGATCGGCCGCACCGGCGCGGCCACGCCGGTCGCGCGGCTCAAGCCGGTGCAGGTGGCCGGCGTGGTGGTGACCAACGCGACCTTGCACAACGCCGATCAGATCGCCCGCCTGGACGTGCGCATCGGCGATACGGTGATCGTGCGCCGCGCCGGCGACGTCATCCCGGAAATCGTCCGGGTGGTGCCCGAATACCGCGCTCCCGATGCGCCGCAGTGGCGGATGCCGGCGCACTGCCCGGTGTGCGGCTCGGAGATCGTGCGCGAGGAAGGCGAGGCGGCATGGCGTTGCTCCGGCGAACTCAGCTGCCCCGCGCAGCGCAAGGAAGCGATCCGCCACTTCGCTTCGCGCCGGGCGATGGACATCGAAGGCCTGGGTGATCGCTATATCGAAGATCTGTCGGACCTTGGCTATCTGCAATCGGTCGCCGACCTGTTCAAACTCGGCCTGGACGATTTGCTGGAAATGAAGCGCCGCGCCGATGAGCGCGACGGCACCACGCCGGAGACGGTCAAGGCCGGCAAGGTCGCGACCAAGTGGGCCGACAACCTGCTCGAAGCCATCGACAGCAGCCGCAAGACCACCCTGGAGCGGTTCTTGTTCGCGCTCGGCATCCAGCACGTCGGCGAAAGCACGGCCAAGGCCTTGTCGGTCTGGCTCGGCGATCTGGAACTGATCCGGCGCCTGCCGTGGCCGGTGTTCAAGCGCCTGCCCGATGTCGGCGGCGAAGTCGCGCGTTCGCTCGGGCACTTCTTCGATCAGCCCGGCAATCAGCAAGTGATCGACGATCTGATCGCACGCGGCGTGCAGATCGGCGACACCCACGCGCCGTCGCCGAAGCTACGCGAGGGTTTGAATCTGGCGACCTTGCTGGTCGACATGGAAATCCCCAAGGTCACCAAGATCCGCGCCGATCAACTCGCCACCGCGTTCGCCGACGCGGACAAGTTGCGCGACGCGCCCGAACACAGCTACATCACCGCCGGTTTGCCGGCCGACAGCGCGCAGGCGTTGGCTTCGTGGTTGAGCGTGGAGGAGAACGCGCAGTTGCTGACGCGGGTGGGCGAGGCGCTTAAGCGGCTGGATGCGTTGACGCCTGTCGCCTCGTCCTCTTCGGTTGGACCGCTCGACGGCCAGACCGCGGTGCTCACCGGCACGCTCGCCGCCTTGACCCGCGATGAGGCCAAGGCGCGGCTGGAAGCCCTGGGCGCCAAGGTCGCCGGCAGCGTGTCGAAGAAGACCGGTTTCCTGGTCGCCGGCACCGAAGCGGGTTCCAAACTCGACAAGGCGCAGGAACTGGGCATCGACATCTGGGACGAAGCCAAGTTGCTGGCGTTCCTGGCCGAGCACGAATGAGTTCGCAAGCGTCCGCCGATGCGCCGTGGCGGCCGTCGGCCGACTTCGCCGCGTTGCGATTGCGCGCGCGTCTGAACGCCGTGGTGCGCGCTTACTTCGCCGAGCGCGCGGTGACCGAGGTGGAAACGCCGGTGTTGTCGGTGGCCGGCAACACCGATCCCAACATCGCCTCGTTCTCTCTGCAGTTCAGCGGCCGCACCGACGGCGCGCCGCGCACCCGCTGGCTGCGCACCTCGCCGGAGTTTCCGCTCAAGCGTTTGCTCGCCGCCGGGTTCGGCGATTGCTATGAGCTGGGCCGGGTGTTCCGCGACGGCGAAGCCGGCGGCCGCCACAACCCGGAATTCACCATGCTGGAGTGGTACCGGCTCGGCTGGGACCATCGTCGCCTGATCGGCGAGACCGCCGAACTGGTGCGCGCCGCGCTGGCCTTGGTCGGCCGCGATGCGCGGCTGCGCGAAGTCGCCTATCGCGATCTGTACCGCGAGCGCCTGGGCCTGGACCCGTTCAGCGCCAGCGAGGAAACCCTGCGCGCCGCGCTCGGCGATGTGGTCATCGATCCGCAGGGCTTGAACCGCGACGACTGGCTCGACCTGCTGATGACCCATCGCCTGCAGCCGCAGTTCGGCCGCGACGAACTGCTCGCCATCCACGACTATCCCGCCTCGCAATGCGCCCTGGCGCGGCTGCGCGACGACGGCGACGGCTGGCCGGTGGCCGAACGTTTCGAGTTGTATCTGGGCCCGCTGGAACTGGCCAACGGCTACCACGAACTGGCCGACGCCGAAGAGCAGGGCGCGCGCTTCGACCGCGACCGCGCCGTGCGCGCGCAACGCGGCGCGCTCGCGCCGCCGCGCGACGAAGCCTTGTTGAACGCCCTGGCCGCGGGTTTTCCCGGCTGCGCAGGCGTGGCCATGGGCATCGACCGGCTGCTGATGGCGATGCTCGACAGCGAACGAATCTCGGCGGTGTTGGCGTTCGATTTCACGCGTGCTTGACCGCGATGAACCTTCCGCTTAACCCCAGCGGCCGATCCCGCGTTTTTGATTGCAAGTTCGCCGTTCGCGGTTAGAGTGACCGCATCGGGTGCGGGGGCGATGCATGCGCAATGTGAAAGCCGCGATTCATGGGTTCGCGTTCGCCGCCGCGGCGTGCGCGGGCAGCGCGCACGCGGATCCCGCGGGCGAGCGGCTGTTCGGCGGCGACGTGCTGCGTTGCGCCTCCAACGACGAACAAATCGTCCATTGCCCGGCCGACACCCGCGGCGGCGTGCGCTTGATCCGCCGCACTTCCGGCAAGCCCTGCGTGGAAGGCACCAGTTGGGGCGCCGATCGCGGCGGCGTGTGGGTTTCGCAGGGCTGCTCGGCCGACTTCGTGTTCGGCAAGGGCGGCAGCGGCGCCACCAGCACCACCGGCGCGCGGGTGATCAAGTGTGAGTCTCGCGGCGGCCGCTGGAACCATTGCGCGGCCAAGACCGACGCCGGCGTGGCGCTGGCTCAGCAACTGTCCAAACAACCTTGCCTGCGCAACCAAAGCTGGGGCGCGGATGAGAGCGGCGTGTGGGTGTCCGGCGGCTGTCGCGCCGAGTTCCGTTTGCTCGGCGTGGAAGCCGAACCGCAACCCGCCGCGGCCGCGCCGGCCAATGTGCTGCGCTGCGAATCGCTGGACCGCCGCGCGCGCCGCTGCGACAGCGAAACCGGCTCGGGCGTGCGCATGGTCAAGCAGTTGTCCAAGTCCGAATGCATCGAAGGCCGCAGTTGGGGTTACGACCCGCACGGGGTGTGGGTGGAAAACGGTTGCAGGGCCGAGTTCGAACTCGACTACAAGCGCGGCGGCGGCTGATTGCGCTCCGCAGGTTCGCGCAGCGATACCTGCGCCTAGGCCGAAGGTCATGCGACTAACGGCGGAGTTTTGCAGCGGTTTGGGGCGCAGTATTAGTGCCGGATGAACATTTCGGCGCCGTTTCGGACTCCGCGCTCGAACTGCCGGAATCTTGAGCTGGCGTTAAGCGGGCTCCGCTAGAGTCCTCGCCAAATCGACAACGACAAGGAGCACGAAATGTCCGCACGCATGGTTTCCGGCCTGGGTTTGGCCGTCGGTCTGGGGCTGTCCGCGGGCGCGGTCGAGGCCGCGCCGCAGTACGGCGAGGATTACGGTTACGGCGGCAATTCGATCCGTTGCGAATCCGATGGCGGGCGTCAGCGTTACTGCGATGCCGACACCCGCGGCGGCGTGCGTTTGAACCGGCAGTTGTCCAAGGCCCAGTGCATCCAAGGCCGCAGCTGGGGCTACGACCGTCGCGGCATCTGGGTGGCCGAAGGTTGTCGCGCCGAGTTCGAACTCGGCCGTGGCGGCGGCTGGAACGGCGGCGGTGGCGGCTGGAATGGCGGTGGCGGCAACGGCGAAGTGGTGCGCTGCGATTCGGAAAACAATCGCTACCGCGCTTGCCCCATGAACGGCAACCGCGCGCGCCTGCAACGGCAGATTTCCGATTCCTCGTGCGTGGAAGGCCGCAGCTGGGGCACGCGTCCGGGCGAGATCTGGGTCAGCAACGGTTGCCGCGCCGAGTTCGTGGTCGGCGGTCGCGGCGGCGGTTGGAACGGCGGCGGTGGCGGCTGGAACGGCGGCGGCGGCGGTTGGGGCGGCGGCAATCAGGTGATCAATTGCGATTCCAACAAGAATCGCCAGAACCGCTGCAACGTGACCGTGCGCCGCGATGTTCGCCTGATCCGGCAGAACTCCAACTCGCCGTGCATCGAAGGCCAGAGCTGGGGCTGGGACCGCAACGGCGTGTGGGTCAGCAACGGTTGCCGCGGCCAGTTCCAGGTCAACTGAGTCGGCCTGCCTGATTCTTCGCAGCGCCCCGGTTTCCGCCGGGGCGTTGTCGTATTCGGGGTTGGTGTTTTACCGCTGTGGGATCCAGACGGGCGCATCGGCGGCGGCCTTGTCCGCGTCAGAAGCGCCGCCCGCCGTGCGATTACAGAACCGACATCCGCATCCGTTAAACTTGCGGGCATGAACGACACCATCGATTTCGACCGCTACGACCGCATCCGTCCGATCCGCTGGACCGGCCAGGCCCTGGAACTGCTGGATCAACGCAAGCTGCCGTTCGCGGTGGAATACGTCACCTGCGCCGACAGCGACGCGGTCGCCGCGGCGATCCACGCGCTGACCGTGCGCGGCGCGCCGGCGATCGGCATCGCCGCGGCCTGGGGCGTGGTGTTGGCCGCGCGCGGGGTCGAAGCGGGCGACGGCGCCAGCGCGCTGGTCGCGATTGAACCGGCGATGCAGCGGCTCAACGCCGCGCGCCCGACCGCGGTCAATCTGGCCTGGGCCCTGGCGCGGATGCGGCGGGTGCTGGCGGCGGCCGGATCGGACTGGCGCGACATTCTTGAGCGCGAAGCCCAGGCGATCGCCGATGAAGACCTGGCCGCGAACCGGCGCATGGGCGCGCTCGGCGCGGCCCTGATCGAGCCGGGCACCGGCGTGCTGACCCACTGCAACACCGGCTCGCTGGCCACCGCCGGCTTCGGCACCGCATTGGGCGTGATCCGCGCTGGCGTGGCCCAGGGCCGCGTCGCCCAGGTGTTCGCGGGCGAGACCCGGCCGTGGCTGCAGGGCGCGCGTCTGACCGTGTGGGAGCTCGAACAGGACGGCATCGCGCCGACCCTGATCGCCGACTCGGCGGCCGCGCACCTGATGAAGACCGGCAAGGTCGGCTGGGTGATCGTCGGCGCCGACCGGATTTGCGCCAACGGCGACACCGCCAACAAGATCGGCACCTATCAACTGGCCATCGCCGCGCGTCACAACGGGGTCAAGTTCATGGTCGCCGCGCCGTCGTCGACGGTCGATATGGACACTGCCTCGGGCGATCTGATCGAGATCGAGGAACGCGATCCGGGCGAACTGTTCGCCGTCGGCGGCACGCGCACCGCGGCCGAACGGGTCGGCGCCTGGAACCCGGTGTTCGACGTCACCCCGCACGAGTTGATCGATGCCATCGTCACCGAGCGTGGGGTGATCGAGCGGCCGGACGCTGCGGCGATGAAGGCGGCGTTCGGCGGCTGAGGGGCGCGGGGTAGGGGCGATTGCGACGCGTGCGGTTTTGCCGGCGCTTCGACGACTTCGAGTTTTATGTCGCGATGAAGCCCTGGATCCCCGCCTTTGCGGGGATGACGGCTTGAAGAGGCGTCGCGCAACCCACCTACCGTCATTCCCGCGAAGGCGGGAATCCAGAGCCTTCAGCGCCATCCCACCAGTCCGTCATTCCCGCGAACGCGGGAATCCAGCGACTTTCATGCGAGAACGTTTGAAGTCCCGTGTCGGTCTTCCGTACTTGGGCTGCCACCAAAGTCACTGGATTCCCGCGTTCGCGGGAATGACGGCCGGTGGATGGCGCTAAAGATCAGGGCGCTGTCGCAGCCCCAAACCCCGCCAAAACCAACCGCAAAATCCGCCCGGATCGCCGCTCAAAAACCGCCCCGTATCCACGCCCGTAAACCGCGCCCCCAGCCCCACCGCCGCCGCCTCCGCACGCCATGCTGCAATGCAGCTGAAAATCCCCGCCAAGTGCTTGTTTCTGCGTAGGAATCAGGCCCGCGTGAAACCGGGTTTTGTGCTATGATTTCATGTCTCATTGATGCCGCCCCGAGCGAGCTGCAGGACCGGCCCGCCGGGACTCAAGTTTCGGCTCCGTCCTCGGTGTTCCCAACGGAGCGCCGCCGTTCGTCCGGGTCGTCCGAATCACTGCCTGCAACGGAACCCTGATGGCCGAACTCGCCAAGGAAATCATCCAGGTCAATCTCGAAGACGAGATGCGCCGCAGCTACCTCGATTACGCCATGAGCGTGATCGTCGGCCGTGCGCTCCCCGACGTTCGAGACGGCCTTAAGCCTGTGCATCGCCGCGTGCTGTACGCGATGAGCGAACTGGGCGCTCACAGCAACAAGCCGCACTTCAAGTCGGCGCGTATCGTCGGCGACGTGATCGGTAAGTACCACCCGCACGGCGATCAGTCGGTCTACGACACGCTGGTGCGCATGGCGCAACCGTTCTCGCTGCGCTACCTGCTGGTCGACGGCCAAGGCAACTTCGGTTCGGTCGACGGCGATCCGGCCGCGGCGATGCGTTACACCGAGTCGCGCATGGCCAAGCTCACCCATGAGCTGATGGCCGACATCGACAAGGAAACCGTCGATTTCCAGCCCAACTACGACGAAAAGGAACTCGAACCCACGGTCATGCCGACCCGGGTGCCGAACCTTCTGGTCAACGGCTCGGCCGGCATCGCGGTGGGCATGGCCACCAACATTCCGCCGCACAACCTGTCGGAAGTGATCGAGGCGACCATCGCCCTGATCAACGATCCGGAGTTGAGCGTGGACGGGTTGATGGAATACATCCCCGGCCCGGACTTCCCGACCGCCGGCATCATCAACGGCACCGCCGGCATCATCGCCGCCTACCGCACCGGCCGCGGCCGCGTGCGCATGCGCGCGCGCGCCGAGATCGAAGTCAATCAGGACACCGGCCGCGAGGCCGTGGTCGTCACCGAGATCCCGTACCAGGTCAACAAGGCGCGTCTGATCGAGAAGATCGCCGAGCTGGTCAAGGAAAAACGCCTGGAAGGCATCAGCGAGCTGCGCGATGAGTCCGACAAGGACGGCATGCGCATCTTCATCGAGGTCAAGCGCGGCGAATCGGCCGAAGTGGTGCTCAACAACCTCTATCAGCAGACGCAGATGGAGTCGGTGTTCGGCATCAACATGGTGGCGCTGGTCGACGGCCGCCCGCAGTTGCTCAACCTCAAGCAGATCATCGAGGCCTTCATCCGTCACCGCCGCGAAGTGGTGACCCGCCGCACCATCTTCGAGCTGCGCAAGGCGCGTCAGCGCGCGCACATCCTGGAAGGCTTGACGGTCGCGCTGGCCAACATCGATGAGATGATCGAGCTGATCAAGACCTCGGCCAATCCGAACGAGGCGCGCGAGAAGATGCTGGCCAAGACCTGGGAACCGGGTCTGGTCGGCGCGCTGCTCGGCGCGGCCGGGGCCGAGGCCTCGCGTCCGGAAGAGCTCGGCGCCGAGTTCGGCCTGCACGACGGCCGTTACCAGCTCACCGATACCCAGGCCACCCAGATCCTGGAAATGCGCCTGCACCGCCTGACCGGCTTGGAGCAGGAAAAGCTCACCGAGGAATACAAGCTGCTGCTGGACACCATCCGCGGCCTGATCGAGATTCTGGAAAATCCCGACGTGCTGCTGGAAGTGATCCGCACCGAGCTGCGCAACCTCAAGGAAGAATTCGGCGACGCGCGCCGCAGCGAAATCCGCGCCAGCGAAGAAGACCTCGACATCCTCGACCTGATCGCGCCGGAAGACGTGGTGGTGACCCTGTCGCATTCGGGTTACGCCAAGCGTCAGCCGGTCAGCGCCTACCGCGCGCAGAAGCGCGGCGGCAAGGGCCGCAACGCGGCGGCGACCAAGGATGAGGATTTCATCGACAAGCTGTGGCTGGTCAACACCCACGACACGCTGCTGACCTTCACCAGCACCGGCCGGGTGTTCTGGCTGCCGGTGCATCAGTTGCCGGAAGCCGGCCCGAACGCGCGCGGCCGTCCGATCATCAACTGGCTGGCGCTGGAAGCCGACGAAAAGGTCCAGGCCGTGTTGCCGGTGCGCGAGTACGACGAAAATCACTTCGTGTTCTTCGCCACCCGCAACGGCATGGTCAAGAAGACGCCGCTGACCGAGTTCAAGTTCCGTCTGGCGCGCGGCAAGATCGCCATCAGCCTCGACGACGGCGACGCCCTGGTCGATGTGGCGCTGACCGACGGTCAACGCGACGTCATGTTGTTCGCCAGCAACGGCAAGGCGGTGCGCTTCTCCGAAGGCGGTCGCGAGGATGAAGCCGATGCCGGCGACGACTCGGCCGACGCCGAAGGCGCCGAGGACGGCGTGGAAGCGGCGGGCGAGGGCGAAGGCGCCGACAAGTCCCGTCGCGGCAAGGGCGGCGTGCGTTCCACCGGCCGCAACAGCCGCGGCGTGCGCGGCATCAAGCTCGCCAGCGGCGAGCTGGTGGTGAGCATGATCGTGATCGACGGCGACGGCGACATCCTCACCGCCAGCGAGCGCGGTTTCGGCAAGCGCACGCCGGTCGACGAATACCCGTGCAAGGGCCGCGGCACCCAGGGCGTGATCGCGCTGAAGACCACCGAGCGCAACGGCGCGTTGGTCGGTGCGATCCAGCTCAGCGATCACCACGAAGTGCTGATGATCTCCGACGGCGGCACCCTGGTGCGCACCCGCGCGGCGGAAATCTCGCAAGTCGGCCGCAACACCCAGGGTGTGACCTTGATGCGCCTGGCCGACAACGAGACCTTGCAGACCATCGAGCGCGTCGACGCGTCGCTGGACGATGCCGAAGAAGGCGCGGAGGGCGCGGAAGGCGAGCTGCCCGCGGCGCCGGCCGCGGACGCGTCCACCCAAGCGCCGCAGACGCCGCAGCCGGACGCCTGATTCGGCCGCCGGCATCGGATCGAACGCCGCCTTCGGGCGGCGTTTTTTTTGCTCCGGCAGTGTCGGCGCCGCGAGTCGCGGCGGCGATCGCGATCCGAGTCCGCCGCCGTCGCTATTCAGCGGAAATGCTGCATCGCACCGTCAGTGCGACGCATTGCAGAACGCTACGATTTTGCGCATTTACGCGATTGCGGGACGCAAGCCGGCGGTGGTAGCGTGCCCGCGACTTCCCGCCATGGACCTGCCCCATGAACAAATTCGCCCTTTGCGCCCTGGCTTCGCTGGTCGCGTTCGCCGGAGCCGCCACCGCCGCGCCGATCACCTACAAGATCGATCCGAGCCACACCTTTCCCAGCTTCGAAGCCGATCACATGGGCCTGTCGAACTGGCGCGGCAAGTTCAACAAATCCGAAGGCACGGTGACGCTGGACAAGAAGGCCGGCACCGGCACCGTCGAGGTCGTCGTCGACACCACCAGCATCGACTACGGCTTCGATGCGATGAACGAACACGCCCTCGGCGCGGACCTGTTCAACACCGCCAAATTCCCGACCGCGACCTACAAGGGCAAGCTGGCCGGCTTCAAGGACGGCGTGCCCGGCAAGGTCGAAGGCGAACTGACCCTGCTCGGCGTGACCAAGCCAGTGGAGCTGACCATCGGCAAGTTCAAGTGCATGCCGCACCCGATGTACAAGCGCGAAGTCTGCGGCGCCGACGCCAGCGGCAGCTTCAAGCGCGACGATTTCGGCATGAGCGCGGGCAAGGATTGGGGGTTCAACATGGAAGTGAATCTGCGTATTCAGATCGAAGCGATCGCGGTGGAATAAGCGCGGCCGACAAGCCCGCGTCGTCCACCAATCGTCATTTCTCCCCTCCAATACCGTCATTCCGGCGAAAGCCGGAAGCCATTTTGATTTCCGCTCCACCGATGCGCGCACCGCCGCTTTACCGGCGATTCCAAGCGCAAGCAGCTACCCGATTCACCCGGCAACGCGCTTGAGCGAACACGAAAACGCCGCCCACGTGCGGCGTTTTCTTTGCGCTGGCGCCCCCGGCACGCCCGCGCCGAAGTGACAAATCACACTGGGGTACGCAGAAACGGCGGAGGATAGTCGGGCAGGTATCGAATCCCGCACGCGGCAGCGCGGTTTCGCGGCGCTGTCGCCTATTCGCCACGGGGCTGGTCCCCAGGAGGACGCATGAGCTACGTCGATGGTTTCGTACTCGCGGTGCCCGAGAAGAATATCGCCGCTTATCGCAAGCTGGCGCGCAAGGCCGGCAAGGTCTGGATGGAGCACGGCGCGGTGGCCTACATCGAAGCGGTCGAGGACGACGTCCAGCCGGGTAAGGTCACCTCGTTCCCGCAGGCGGTCAAGCGCAAGCCGGGCGAGGTGGTGGTGTTCGCGTGGATCGTCTACAAATCGCGGGCCGCGCGCGACCGGATCAACAAGAAGGTGATGAGCGATCCGCGCTTGACCAATATGGATGCCAAGAGCATGCCGTTCGATGGCATGCGGATGATCTATGGCGGGTTCAAGCCGATCGTGACGCTTTGAGCTCGGGTTGCTCTTGCGATTCGCGCCGTTTCGATTGGCGTCGCTTGTGACTCGCGGCGTGGCAAGCCTGGATCGCAAGCTGCTGGATCGGGTGAGCTAGAGCAAAGTCAAAATGGGTTCCGGCTTTCGCCGGAATGACGGTGTGGGGGGCTGGACGGGCGGTTGCGGCGGCGCAACGGCCGGTGTCGCGCACGCCGGCCCTTATGGACCGGCGTGCGCGATGCGATCAACGCGCCTTGCGCGCGAGTTTGACGCCGCTGAACGGATTGGCGATGAACGCCGAGATGTCCTGATTGGCCAGGCGGGTGAAGATGCCCGGATAACCGGTGGAGCCGCAGCCTTCGCCGCGGCTGACCACGCCGACCTGGATGAAGCGCTTGCCGTCGGGCAGGGCGACGAACAACGGGCCGCCCGAATCGCCTTGGCAGGCGTCCTTGCCGGTGCGTCCGGCGCAGATGTCGACGCCTTCGGTCACGGTGATGCGGCTGTTGCGATAGGCGAACGCGCATTCGGCGTAAGACACCACCGGCAGATCCACGCCTTGCAGACGGTTGGGCGAACTCACGCCGCTGCCGCCCGGCGGGAACGGATTTTGCTGGATGGTGTTGCCCCAGCCGATGTTGGTCAGCAAAGTGCCGGGACGTTCCAGCGCATCGGTGCCGGCGGTCACCAGTTCGATCGGCTTGATCTTGGTGATCGGCGATTTCAGCACCAGCACCGCGACATCGTAGCCTTGGTCGCCGGCCAGATACTTGGGATGCACGTAGATGCCGTCGACGTCGGCGGCGACGCCTTGTTTGTCGTTGGTCAGCACGGTGCGGCCGGCGATCACCGACAGGTTCTCGCTCTCGAAGCCTTCCGCGCAATGCGCCGCGGTCAGCACCAGCCACGGCGAGATCAGCGAGGCGCCGCACCAGTGACGGTCGTAAGCGTTGTCGCCGCCGAAGCCCTTGAGTTGAACGGTGACCATGAACGGATATTTGCCGTTGGCGACGTTGTCGCCGCCGATGATCATGGGGCTTACGCCGGTGCCGGGCGATACGGAATTTTTATCGGCCGCGTGTGCGGAACCGACAAGACCGACGAACGTCAGCAGACTGGCCAGATACATCCATTTGCGCGATTTCATGGGGGAGCACTCCGTTGTTTTAGTGGTTTCCTGCTTGTTTTCAGGTTTTTCAGGCGAAGCCACGGCATCGCGGCCGATCAGGATCGGCAGGCGGTCGGAAGGCGATGGCGAGGTGGCGATGCGATGGCGGCGCGAGTGCGCTGGCTGTTCGGTTACGCCACGGGATAAGAAATATCGCCATGCGCGGCGGCGATGAAGCTGCGTATCGATGCGTAATCGAGTTCAAGTGCGAAGCCGATTCCAGATCGCGACATTGATCGCATGAATGCGCGGCATCGATGCGCGCAGACGATCGCACGCGATCGATGTCGATTGCGACGCGCTGCGCATTTGCGATTCATCGCGATGGACGACATCGATGCAATCGAAGTCCGCGCCGTTGTTGCCATGAGCCAGTCAGAATCCGCGTGTTCGAACGCGGCATGGATTCATATCGATTAACGCTCGCGCCATCGCCGCCGCGCCCAACGGCCGACGACGCGCGCGAGCAAGATCCAGGCAAAAAAAGACCCCGGCCGAAGCCGGGGTCCGCGGGGCGATCATGCGCAATCGCCCGCCAGGATCAGAACGTGATGCTCCAGGTGTCGATGCGGCCGGTGTCGGCATTGGCGTTATCGTTCACGCGCAACTTCCAGGTGCCGTTGAGCGGTTCGCTGGAGAGGTTGAAGGTGAAGGTGCCGCTGAGGTTGTCGGCGCTGCCGCCGGCGCGGTTGCTGATGTTGTACAGCGAGCCATCCGGCGCCACCAGGTCGACCTTCAGGTCGCCGCGGTAGGTGTGGATGATGTTGACCGACACCTGCGCGTTGGTCGGCGCATTGCCGGTACGGCCGGACACGGTGATCGGGCTGTCGACGGTGGCGTTGTCGTTGATCGCGTAGTCGGTGTCGTTGGTGTACTTGGTGCCCGGGCCCGGACCGGGGCCGGTCGGGCAGGTGACGCCGACCACCGCGAAGGCGGCGGTCACGTCGGCCTTGGCCAAGCTCAGGTCGGTCGCGGCCTTTTCCACGCCGCACGCGCCGTTGTTGAAGTCGGTGCTCGGGGTCCAATAGTCCTTGTTCGCCTTGGCGAAGACCTTGAACGCCTTGACCGTATCCCAACCGGCCCGCTTGGCCAGGGTGTAGAACGCGCGGTTGTACACGCCGGAGGAGTAGTGCACGTCCATGCCGGAGGTGTAGTTGCTGGCATGGCCGATCGAACGGCCGTCGCGGGTCGGGTCGTCCATGTAACGCAACGCGCCGCTGGCCTTGAAGATCTGCGCGCCGACCAGGAAGTCGTTGGTGTTGTTCATGAAGTACTCGGCGGCCTCGCCGGCCATGTCCGAGAAGGCTTCGTTGATGCCGCCGGACTGGCCGGAGTACACCAGGCCCGACTGCTGCTCGGTGAAGCCGTGCGAGACTTCGTGCGCCGACACGTCCAGGCTCACCAGCGGATAGAAGCGCGTGGCGCCGTCGCCGAAGGTCATCGCCGAGCCGTCCCAGAACGCGTTCTCGTAGCTGTTGCTGTAGTGCACGCGCATGCTCAGCTGGAAGGTCAGCGGCGGGGTGCCGACGTAGCTGTTGTACATGTCGAAGACGACATGGCCGAAGTAGTGCGCGTCGTTGAGCGGCGAGAACGCGCCGTTGATGGCCTTGACCGTGTTGCGCGGGCAGGTGTACGAGAAGGCGGTGGTGCCGCTGGTACCGTGATTGAGGTTCACGGTCTTCACGTTGGTGTTGGTCATCGTGCAGGTGCTGCCGCTCTGCGTGACGTCGTTGTAGCCGAAGTTGGTGCCGTACTCGTACTGGCCGGTCTTGGTGTTGCCGCCGGGGCCGGTGCCGACCAGGGCGTGGTTCAAGCCTTCCCACTGCTTGAGCACCTTGCCGGTGTTGGCTTCCAGGATCACGAACGGACGGGTCGGCTCGCCGCCCTTGGCCGCATCGGCGAAGTAGTTGACGACGTAGGCCATGTGCGCGCGGCCGTTGTCGTCGATGTAGATCATCTTCTGGCTGCTTTCGTTGCGCACCTGCAGCGCGCCGGCGCGCTTGCCCAGCACCGCGCTCTTGGCCAGATCCAGCGCCTGTGCGGCGCTCAGCTTGGGCGCGCTGGTCGGCAGTTCGGCGGCCAGGCCGGCGACCGAGCGGCCGAACAGCGTCTGCACGTTGCCCTTGGCGTCTTCGCTGACCACCACGTGCTCGCCGAACACCGGCACGCCGCGGAAGGTCTGCTGATAACGGTAGTTGCGGGTGCCGTTGGCGTCCTGGCTGCTCTTGATCTGGGTCAGCGCCGAGTCGGCGTCGAGCGAGATCAGTTCGGCGTGACGCACATTGGCCTTGGCGGCAGCGCCGGACTTGGCGACGGCGGCCTGGTACTGCTGGTTGAGCTTGGCGACGTCCTGGCTGTGCAGGTCCACGCGCTGAGCGGCGCCGGCGGCGCCGGAGATCAGAGCGAGCGACAAGGCGAAGGACAGGGCGGTCGGCGATACATTGCGATTCACTGGTATTACCCCCAAACGAGTGTGGATGGTGGCCGCGTTCGCGGCCGGCTCTCAGTGCTCGTGCATCCGCTCCCCCGTAGTCCGCGGACTGCGTCGCAGGCGTTCCGTGCCTGCGGCGATGCGCGTGGTCGGACTTCGTGGCGGATACCGCGTCGACGCGTAACGCGGCGGACGGACGCTAGGGGTGCGCCAAAAATGACGTCAAACGGGGTTACGGAGGTCACAGTGCGAATGCGACCTCGGCGCTGGGGCCGACAAAATGATTTCTGCTGAAAGCGTTCTGCGGCGCGGGTTCAGCGATTTTTCGGTGTGAGCGGGGCTTCGGCCGTGCGCGTAATAATGTTTCAGGATTATTGCTGCGGCGCAGCACCGCGCTGCGGAGCGGAGGTAGGGTAAATCGTCACATATTGCGTTTAATACACAGGCGCAATGTGCGCTACAGCGCTTTTTGCGGGAACTCGCAGCGACGGTTCAGATCGGGCCGGGCCAGGTGCAAACGACGGACGTCTCGTTTTTTAATCCGGTCGATAATTGCCAGAGGCCGCTGTGACCGCCGCACGCCCGCTTTTGCCCGTGCCATCGCAGTTGCGGATTCATTATGTTTTCGCATGAATTTCGCGAATTATCCAAAACGCGACGGACCGCATAAAAGAAAACCCCGGCGATCGCCGGGGTGGGTAGGGTGACGGGACCGGCGCGGCTTGTCCGCGCCGGCCCGCTGCGGTTTG
This sequence comes from Pseudomonas sp. CGJS7, assembly GCF_036961695.1. Lineage (NCBI taxonomy): Bacteria > Pseudomonadati > Pseudomonadota > Gammaproteobacteria > Pseudomonadales > Pseudomonadaceae > Pseudomonas > Pseudomonas sp. CGJS7. Next base: position 58,751 of record NZ_JBAMDI010000010.1, read on the forward strand.
TCGGCGGCGGACGCCGCCGGGCCGAGGCTTACTGCGCGGTCACGCCGACCTGGTTGAAGGCATCGACCACGTCCGCGCTGGAGTAGCCCAGATCCACCGCGGCCTGGCGCACGCCCGAGCCGCCCTGGTTGAAGTTGGTGCTCGGGGTCCAGTAGTCCTTGTTGGCCTTGGCGAAGGCCTTGAAGGCTTTGACCGTGCCCCAGTTCGGCTTCTTGGCCAGCAAGAAGAAGGCCTTGTTGAACACGCCCGAGGAGTAGTGAACGTCCAGCCCGTTGCGGTAATCGCGGGCATGGCCGATCGAGCGGCCGTCGCGGGTCGGGTCGTCGAAGTAGCGCAGGGCGCGGCCGGAGGCCTTGAAGATGTCGGCGCCGACCAGGAAGTCGTTGCTGCCGCGCGAATAGAACTCGGCCGCTTCGCCGGCGATGTCGGAGTAGGACTCGTTGATGCCGCCGGACTGGCCGGAGTAGATCAGGCCCGACTGCTGTTCGGTATAGCCGTGCGAGGCCTCGTGCGCGACCACGTCGAGCGAAACCAGCGGATAGAAGGTGCTGGCGCCGTCGCCGAAGGTCAGGGTGCGGCCGTCCCAGAACGCGTTCTCGTAGTTGCGGCTGTAGTGCACGCGCAGACTCAGCTGGAAGGTCAGCGGCGACAGGCCGAGGTAGGACTGATAGGTGTCGAACACCACCTTGCCGAAGTAATGCGCGTCGTTGAGCGGCGAGTACGCGCCGTTGATGGTCTTCACCGTATTGCGCGGGCCGGTATAGGAGTACGCGGTCGAGCCGCTGGTGCCGTGGTTGAGGTTGACCGTCTTCACGTTGGCGGTGTTGAAGGTGTAGGTGTTGCCGCTGCGAGTTACATCCAGGAAGGGGCGGCCGCCGCTGCCGTATTCGTATTGGCCGATCTTCTGGTTGCCGCCGGGGCCGGTGCCGATCTCGGCATGGTTCAGGCCTTCCCACTGCTTGAGCACCTTGCCGGTGACCGCATCGAGGATCACGAACGGGCGGCTGGGTTCGCCGCCGCCGGGGGCGTCGGCGAAGTAGTCGACCGCATAGGCCAGATGGGCGCGATCGCTGTCGTCGAGGTAGATCACCTTGCGGCTGTTCTCGTTGCTGACCCGCGCGGTCGCCGCGCGCTTGCCGAGCGCGGCGTCCTTGGCCAGGCTCAGCGCCTGCGCGGCGCTCAGCTTGGCGTCGAGCTTGGGCAGGTCCGCGGCCAGTCCGGCGACCGAGCGGCCGAACAGGGCGCTGACGTTGCCTTGCGCGTCCTCGCGCACGACCACGTGTTCGCCGAACACCGGAACGCCGCGGAAGCTTTGTTGATAGCGGTGGTTGCGCGAGCCGTCGGCGTCCTGGCTGCTCTTGAGCTGGGTCAGCGCCGAGTCGGCGTCCAGCGAGATCAGTTCGGCATGGCGCACGTTGGCCTTGGCGGCGGTGCCGGACTTGGCGACCGCGGCCTTGTACTGCTGGTTGAGCTTGGCCACGTCGGTGGCGTGCAGGTCCACGCGTTGGGCGGCGCCGGCGGTGCCGGCGAGCAAGGCGAGGGAAACGGCGAAGGTCAGCGTCGATACGTTGCGGTTCATTGCGGATACCCCGAAGTGAGAAATCGAATGACGGCGTTGGTGCCGATGAGTGGGTTGAGGTTTCGCGTCCGCGTCCGACGTCCGCGACGGGCCTGGTTATCGGCGCCGCCGGCGGTTGGGGAAGGATTGATGCGGATGCCGCACGGAGGGCCGGGCGACGGAATCGACGCTAGGGATCGGCCGCCGCGGCGGGCAAGCGCGATTACCGAGATCACATCTGCGATGAGACCGCGATTACCCGGCGCGGCCCGGGGTTTGAGGCGAAAGCCTTGGCGCGCCTGGCTTTCGGGTTTTTCCCGGTTTTCGCGGCGAAAATAATGTCGGGTAATAGTGTTTCAATTAAAATGCTGCGGTGCAGCATGATTTCTGCTGGAAATATGTTTCGGACCCCGGCGTTGTCGCCCGATAATGCGAGCGAAATGGCGCCGCAGCGCGAAATCGCGCGTTTGCCCGGGTAATTGGCCGGGTGTTTTTCTGCATCGACTGGATTAGTCAATACGCCGGTGTGACGAAGATTGCCGATAATCCGCGACGCCGGCCGGCACTATTCGTCAGTGGCGACACCCAATAACTTTTCGGCATGTTTTGGGTATATGGCGAAAATCTGCGCGAACGCACAATCGGTGCAGGCGCCAGCCAGTCGCGCCACCGACCGTCGCGGCCCAGGCGATCGCAACAGGGCGTCGCCTTCCGATGCGGCCCGAGCGCCGCCGCCGGCACACGCGCGATCACACATGAGCACACACGCAACGACGCCGCGCCCGATGCGATTACCGCTTGCATGCGCTCGTTCTATACTCAGTCGCAGATTCCTGAGAGATACGCATGATGCGCGCACAGAGCTTGGACGGACCCGCGGTGGCTACCGCTCTCACGAACCACGCGCCGCGGCGCGTCGCGGCCCGCTTGCGCGCGCCGATGCGGATCGCGGCGGCGCTGCTGATCGCGGCGACGGCGCTGGTCGCCGGCTGCAAACGCGACACCACCGGGCAGTTGCCGGCGGTCAGCGGCGAGGCGATCGAGGCCAAGCGCGAAGCGGTCAAGGGCTTCGCCCTGGTCGCGGCCTATCCGGACCAGAAGCGCGGCGATGAGCTGTCGATCGCGCTGGAGTTCAGCCAACCGCTGGTGGGCACCCAGAGTTTCGACGAACTGCTCGCCGTCGCCGACAAGAACGGCGCGGCGGTGCAGGGCAGTTGGGTGCTCGACGACAACGGCAAGATCCTGCGCTTCCCGCACGTGGAGGCGAGCAAGGACTACACCGTCACGATCAAGCCCGGGCTGACCGCGGCGGCCGGCGACCGCATCGCCCAGGCCATCACCAAGCAGGTCTACACCGGCCCGCTGGATCCGGTGGTCGGCTTCGCCTCGCAAGGCAGCGTGCTGCCGGCGCGCGACAGCCGCGGCCTGCCGGTGGTGTCGATCAACGTGGCCGAGGTCGACGTCGAGTTCCTGCGGGTCAAGGAAAAGGAACTGCCGAAGTTCTTCTCCGAGTACCAGCGCGGCGGACGCAAGGGCAGCTGGGATCTGGAACGCGACTGGGACGACAACAAGCCGCTGTCCAAACTGGCCGAGCCGGTCTACGTCAATCGTTTCGTGCTCGGCGGCAAGCCCAACGAGCGTGTGCTGACCTACCTGCCGCTGCAGGAGATCAAGGAACTGCAGGAACCGGGCCTGTACTTCGCGGTGATGAAGCGCTCGGGCCAGTTCAAGGACGAGTTGGAAACCGCGTTCTTCACCGTCAGCGACCTGGGCCTGCACGCGCGCGCCTACAAGGACAAGCTGTTCGTGCACGTGGCCTCGCTGGAGAAGGGCGAGGCGGTCGGCGGGGTGACGCTGAAGGTGCTCGACGCCAAGGGCGAGCCGGTGCTCAAGGGCGAGACCGACGGCAACGGCAACGCCATGCTCGGCTACAAGCTCGATGCCGGCCAGGTGCTGATCGCCAGCAAGGGCAGCGACGTGTCGATGCTGCCGTTCAATCAGCCGGCGCTGGATCTGTCCGAGTTCGCCGTGGCCGGCCGCGAGCAGGCTTGGTTCGACGTGTTCGCCTGGTCCGGCCGCGATCTGTACCGTCCCGGCGAGACCGTGCGTTTGTCGGCGCTGCTGCGCGATCAGGACGGCAAGCCGGTCGAGGTCAAGGGCAAGGCGCTGCAGCCGGTGTTCCTGCGTTACGTGCAGCCCGACGGCAAGACCTTCCTGGAAACGCGTCTGCAACCCGATGCGCAGGGCTATGTGCGCCACGCCCAGCTGATTCCGGCCGACGCCGCCACCGGCCGCTGGCGGGTCGAGTTCCGCACCGATCCGGCCAGCAAGGAAGCGGTGCAGGGCATGACCCTGCGGATCGAGGAATTCCTGCCCGAGCGGCTCAAGCTGGACCTGAGCGCGCAGCCCGTGCTCAAGCCCGGCGAGCCGTTCAAGCTGGCCGTCGATGCGGCGTACCTGTACGGCGCGCCGGCCGCGGGCAACCGCTTCACCGCCAAGATGACGGTCGCGGTGGAGCAGCATCCGCTGGAGCAACTGCCGGGTTATTTCTTCGGCGACCCGACCTTGAGCCTGCCCAAGGAAGCCAAGGACGTGGTCGACACCACGCTCAACGACAACGGCAAACTCACTCAAGACATCGCCCTGCCCGATGAGGCCAAGCCGACCAGCACCATCGCCGCGGTGGTCACCGGCAGCGTGTTCGAGACCGGCGGGCGCAGCGTCAACCGCAGCGTCAAGCGGGTGCTGTGGCCGGCCGACGCGCTGGTCGGCGTGCGGCCGTTGTTCGACGACAAGGACGGCGCCGACAGCAACACCAATGCCGGTTTCGAACTCACCCGCGTCGGCGCCGACGGCAAGCCGCGTCCGGCCAACGGGGTGCGGGTGACGCTGGTGCGCGAGCATCGCGATTACCACTGGAACTACGGCGACGACGGCGGCTGGGATTACGACTTCACCCGCCGCTTCGAAGACGTGGAAGTGCGCAACGTCGATCTGGGCGCGAGCGCGTCCAAGCTCAGCTTCCCGGTGGAGTGGGGCGAGTACCGCCTGGACGTCTACGACCCGGCGACCAAGCTCACCACCCGCTATCCGTTCCGCGCCGGCTGGAGCTGGGACGATCAGAACCGCGGCCTGGATGCGCGCCCCGACAAGGTCAAGCTGGCCTTGGACAAGACCGCGTACAAGACCGGAGACACCCTGGAAGTGACCGTCACCCCGCCGCACGAAGGGCCGGGTTTGCTGATGGTCGAAAGCGACAAGATGATTTACGTCCAGGCGATCACCGCCAAGTCGGGCAGCAAGTTCAAGATCCCGGTCACCGAGGCCTGGGAACGCCACGACGTCTACGTGACCGCGCTGGTGTTCCGCGGCGGCAGCGCGCCGAGCAAGATCACTCCGGCGCGCGCGGTCGGCGTGGCGCATGTGCCGATGGACCGGCGCGAGCGCAAGGTCGCGGTCGGCATCAACGTGCCCAAGCTGATGAAGCCCGAGCAGGATCTGCCGGTGATCGTCAGCGCGCCGCAGTTGGCCGGCAAGGACGCCTACGTCACCGTGTCGGCGGTCGACGTCGGCATCCTCAACATCACCCGTTTCCCGGTGCCCGATGCGGCCGCGCATTTCTTCGCTCAGCGCCGCCTGGGCGTGGACGCTTACGACGTCTACGGCCGGGTGATCGAAAGCTACGAGGGCGAGTCGGCCAAGATCCGTTTCGGCGGCGACATGGCCTTGCAGGCGCTGCCGCAGGCGCGGCGTCCGACCGCGCGGGTGCAGACGGTGGATCTGTTCGCAGGACCGGTGAAGCTCGATCCGCAGGGCATCGCCCGGATCAAACTGGCGGTGCCGGACTTCAACGGCACCTTGCGGGTGTCCGCGCTGGTGTATTCCGGCGGCAGCTACGGCAACAAGGACGCCGAAACCATCGTCCGCGCGCCGGTGTTGGCCGAGGCGAGCACGCCGCGGGTGTTGGCGCCGGGCGACCGCAGCAACGTGACCCTGGACGTGCAGAACTTCACCGGCAAGCCGGGCGAGTTCGCGGTCAAGGTCGAGGGCGTCGGCCCGCTGTCGCTGAGCGACGGCGAGCACAAGCTCTCGCTCGGCGTCGAAGCCAAGAAGACGCTCACCTTCCCGGTGGTCGCGCGCGAGGGCTACACCACCGCGCAAGTGCGGGTGCGGGTCGACGGCAACGGCTACAAGGTCGATCGCCGCTACGACTTGCCGGTGCGCCCGGCCTGGCCGTCGGTGTTGCGTTCGCGCACCCGCGTGCTCGACGAGATCGGCGCGATCCAGCTCGGCGCCGATTTCGCCGATGGCCTGATGCCCGATTCGGTCAACGCGCGGATGGTGGTCAGTGCGCTGCCGCCGATTCCGTTCGCCAGCGCCTTGCAAGGCGCGCTGGAATATCCCTACGGCTGCGCCGAGCAGACCACCAGCAAGGGTTATGCCGCGCTGGAACTGGACGAAGCCACCGCCAAGATGCTCGGGGTCAAGGGCATCGACGCCAAGCAGCGGCGCGCGCGCATGGAAGGCGCGTTCGGGCGACTGGCGGCGATGCAGATCGCGTCCGGCCACTTCTCGATGTGGGGCGACGGCGATACCGTCAATCCGGCGCTGACGCCGTACATCGTCGAGTTTCTGCTCGACGCGCGCGACGGCGGTTTCGCCGTGCCCGAGGCACTGTTGCAGAAGGCGTTGAAGGTGCTGGGCGAGGACCTGCTTTCGGGCAACGCCTCGTTCTATGGCTACGACCGCCGCGAGCATCTCAAGTTCGCCTATCAGGCCCATGCCGGCTATGTGCTGGCGCGGGTCAACCGCGCACCGCTGGGCACCCTGCGCGCGTTGTACGACAACGATCGCAAGCAGAGCCTGACCGGTCTGCCGTTGGTGCACCTGGGGCTGGCGTTGTCGCTGCAAGGCGACAAGGCGCGCGGCGGCAAGGCGATCAAGGAAGGCTTCGCCCGCGATCCGGCCCAGCGTCCGCCGTACCTGGGCGATTACGGCAGCCGTCTGCGCGACGATGCGCTGATGATCGCGCTGGTGCACGAGCACAAGCTCGCTCAGCCAGAATACGACGCGCGCACGGTGTCGATGGGCCGCGATCTGGATGCGCGCCGCAACAGCGGCTGGCTGTATCTGAGCACCCAGGAACAAGTGGCGCTGGCGCGTCTGGGCAAGGCCTTGATGGCCGAGCAGGGCAAGCAGATTTCCGGCCGCTGGACCATCGCCGGCGCGTCCACCGACGCCGATCCGGCCAAGCTGATCGGGCGCGTGTTCGACTACGCGGCGTTGGCCTCGGGGGTGAGCTTCGCTCCCAGCGGCACGCCGCCGCTGTACGCCAGCCTGGAAGTGGCCGGCGTGCCGCGCACGCCGCCGGCCGCCGACGCTTCGCAGATCGAAGTCGGGCGCAAGTACTACACCACCGAGGGCAAGGATTGGTCCGGCGGCACCCTGGTCGAAGGCGAGGCCTTGATCGTGCAGGTGACGATCAAGGCCCACAGCGCGATGCCCGATGCGCTGCTCACCGATCTGCTGCCGGCGGGTCTGGAAATCGAGAACTTCAACCTCGGCGACGCCAAGCAGTGGGCCGGCGTGGTGGTGGACGGGATCGAGATCGCCGAACGCGCCAGCGCCGCCGACGTCAAGCACGAGGAGTTCCGCGACGACCGCTACATCGCCGCGCTCAAGCTCGACGCCAACCGCAGCGCGCGGGTGTTCTATCTGGTCCGCGCGGTGACGCCGGGTACGTACACGGTGCCGCCGTCGCTGGTGGAAGATATGTACCGGCCCGAGATGCGCGGGGTGGGCAAGGCCAGCCCGGCGAGTCTGTCGGTGCGCCAGCCTTAAGCCAGGCGTTCGCGGCGGGAAGCTCGATGCTTCCCGCCGCTCGCGCGGCGCGGCGGCGCTCGCCGCTTTCGCCTCATCGCAACGGCGCGCGAACGCGCGCGCCGTTGCCCGCCGAATCCACTATTCGACCCAGCCGATCCGGCGCCACGCCGGATCCGGAATTTTCGCAAGGAGCGAACATGCGCCCATCCCCGATGCTGTCCCCGTTGCTGTTGGCCCTGGCCTTGAGCGCCTGCCAATCCGGAGACGAATCCGCCGAGCCGCAAGCCGCCGCGGGCGCCACCGCCGCGCCCGCCGCGCCCGCGGCACCGGCCGATCCCAAGCAAACCGCCGAGCGCGCCTTCGCCGAACTGCGCAAGACCGAGCCCAAGTTCGAACGCCTGGGCTACTCGCATCTGGTCGGCGACATCGACGGCGACGGCCGCGACGACGTCGCCATCGCCTATGGCGAAGGCACCGAGGACGCGACCATGGCCGCGAACATGCGCCTGGCTGTGCTGTTGACCCGCGAGCAAGGCCCGCAACTGCTGCCGTCGGCGCAGATGCCGGACTTCTGCGTGTTCCTGCGCAAGATCGAGTCGGGCAAGCTGTACATCGACAGCCCCGACATCTGCACCGCGGCGCGGCCCAAGATCGCCGACTACTACACCTACCGCTGGGACGGCAAAGCCCTGGTCGAAGCCGCGCACGAAACCCGCGAGCAGCGGATCATGAGCGGCCTGCGCACCCTGGCCAAAGCCTTCGCCGGCAACGACAAGGCCGGCATGCTGGCCGCGCTGAAATTCCCGATGGACGCAGGCTCCGTCCCGGTCTACGACACCGCCCTGGGCAAGGCCGCCGAAGCCAACGGCGGCAAGATCGACCGGGCGATGGCCGAGCGCCACTTCGCCGATCTGCTCCCGCCCGAACGCGTCGCCGAATTCGGCCTGATCCTGTCGCAGGTGCAAGACCTCAAGCCGGTCGCGGGCGACAGCGGTACGCTCAACGCCGGGGCCAAGCGCAAGAAGGGCGATCTGGACGAATGGTTCACCCTCAGCATCGACCTGGACCCGGAAGAAGACCGCTTCGAGGACAATCAGGAGATCATCGATGCGCGGATCGATCTGGAAGGCGGCACCGGCAAAAACATCGAAGTGACCGGGCAAACCCTGGGCGAGGTGCTCGACCGCGAGCAAGCCAGCCAGATGTACCAGAGCATGAGGCTGTTCCTGATCGACGGCGAAATGCGTCTGGTGATTCCCAACGCCGCCGGCTAGCCACGGCCTTCGGGCCCAAGCCAGATTTACCTAGGAGCCAAGCCACATGGCCGAACACCACAACCACCGCCCCGACTTCGCCCGCATCGACCCGCAGCGTCTGCCCGACCTGCTGCGCGCCATGCCCAAGGCCGAGTTGCACATGCACATCGAAGGTTCGCTGGAACCGGAGCTGATCTTCGAACTGGCCCGGCGCAACGGCGTGTCGGTGCCGTACGCCGATGTCGAGGCGCTGCGCCAGGCTTACGCCTTCACCGACCTGCAGAGTTTTCTCGACATCTACTACGCCGGCGCCAGCGTGCTGCTGCGCGAGCAGGATTTCTACGACATGGCCTGGGCCTACCTGCGCCGCGCCGCCGCCGACAACGTGGTCCACACCGAGATGTTCTTCGATCCGCAGACCCACACCGCGCGCGGGGTGGCGATGGAGACGGTGATCGAGGGCCTGCACCGCGCCTGCGTCGATGCGCGCGCGCAGCTGGGCGTGAGCGCTTCGCTGATCCTGTGCTTCCTGCGCCATCTGAGCGAACGCGAGGCGTTCGAGACCCTGGAGCAGGCGCTGCCGCTGCGCGACAAGTTCATCGGCGTGGGCCTGGATTCGAGCGAACTGGGGCATCCGCCGGAAAAATTCGCGCGGGTGTTCGCGCGTTGCCGCGAGCTGGGACTGCGGCTGGTCGCGCATGCCGGCGAAGAAGGGCCGCCGGAGTACGTGTGGAGCGCGCTGGACGTGCTCAAGGTCGAGCGGATCGATCACGGCGTGCAGAGCGTGCACGACGCGGAGTTGATGAAGCGGCTGGCCCGCGACCGCATCCCGCTGACCGTTTGCCCGCTGTCGAATCTGAAGTTGTGCGTGTTCCCCGATCTGGGCCGGCACAACCTGGGCGCGTTGCTCGACGCCGGCCTGGTCGCCACGGTCAACTCGGACGATCCGGCCTACTTCGGCGGTTACGTCAACCAGAACTTCACCGAGACCTTCGCCGCCACCGGCTTGCAGGCGCAGCACGCCTGGCAGTTGGCGGCGAACAGTTTCGAAGGCAGCTTCATCGACGCGGCCGCCAAGCGCGCGTATCGCGACCGGCTCGACCACGTGTTCGCCACGTTCTGACCGTATCGGCCCATCGCGCGTCCCGCGGGCGCGCAGGGCCGGCTTCGTTTCCTCCATTGCCCGCCGTCCTTGCCCACAACGCCCGCCACCGTCGAACCCACTGCCTCTGCTGCGCCGTCGCGTCGCCGCCGGCTCGCGCTGAAAGGCTTGCTGGCGCTGCTGTCGTTGGCGATCGCGGCGATGCTGCTGGATCTGGCGTTTCCGTTGCCGCTGCCGAAGGCGCGCGATGCCGGCGCGGTGGTGGTCGCGCGCGACGGTACGCCGCTGCGTGCGTTCGCCGACCGCGACGGCGTCTGGCGCTATCCGGTCAACGCCACGCAGGTGTCGCCGCTGTATTTGCAGGCGTTGCTGAACTACGAAGACCGCTGGTTCTGGAAGCATCCGGGCATCAACCCGATGGCGATGCTGCGCGCGGCCGGGCAGTGGTTGCGCAGCGGCCGGGTGGTCTCGGGCGGCTCGACCCTGACCATGCAGGTGGCGCGCATTCTCGACGCCGAACCCGGCGAACGCCGCCGCAGCGTCTGGGCCAAGAGCCGGCAGATGCTGCGCGCGCTGCAACTGGAAATACATTTGTCCAAGGCGCAGATTCTGGCGCTGTACCTCAACCGCGCGCCGTTCGGCGGCACCGTCGAGGGCGTGGAAGCGGCCAGTTGGGCTTACCTGGGCAAGCCGTCCTCGCGGCTGTCGCATGCCGAGGCCGCGTTGCTCACGGTGTTGCCGCAATCGCCGAGCCGCCTGCGTCCGGACCGCGAACCCGAACGCGCCCGCATCGCCCGCGACAAAGTGCTGACGCGGATGGCCGCCCTGGGCGTGTGGTCGCCCGCGCAGGTCGCCGACGCGCGGGTCGAACCGGTGGTGGCGCGTTCGCTGCAGCCGCCGCGGTTCGCGCCGTTGCTGGCGCAGCGCCTGCGCTTCGCCAACCCGCGCGCCGCGCGGGTGGCCTCGACCATCGATCCGCAATTGCAGCGCACCTTGGAAGACCGCGTCGCCGCGTATTTCTCCACGCTGCCCGAACGCACCTCTGCGGCGCTGCTGGTGGTCGACAACGCCAGCCTGGAAGCGCGCGCTTACGTCGGCTCGGTGACCTTCGGCGACGCCGCGCGGCTGGGCCATGTCGACATGGTCCAGGCCTGGCGCTCGCCCGGATCGACCTTGAAGCCGTTTCTGTACGGATTGGCGATGGACGATGGATTGATCCATTCCGAAAGCCTGTTCGTCGATGCGCCGCAAGCCTTCGGCGGTTATCGCCCGGGCAATTTCGATGCGGCGTTCAACGGGCCGGTCGGCGCGGCCACCGCCTTGCGCTTGTCGCTCAACGTGCCGGCGGTGGATCTGCTCGACCGGGTCGGCCCGGCACGGTTCTCCGCGCGTCTGGCTCACGCCGGCATCGACCTGCAATGGCCGCGCGGGGCGCAGCCGAATCTGTCGATGATTCTCGGCGGCACCGGCGCGCGGCTGGAAGATCTGGTCGGCGCGTATGCGGCGTTCAACCGCGCCGGCGTCGCCGGGCGGGTGCGTTATCAGCAAGGCGCGCCGTTGCTGGAACGGCGTTTGTTGTCGCCGGGCGCGGCCTGGATCGTGCGCGAGATCCTCGAAGCCAACCCGCGTCCGGGCAGCGTCGAACAGACGCTCGATGCGAGCGGCCGGCCGCGAGTGGCCTGGAAGACCGGCACCAGTTACGGATTCCGCGACGCCTGGGCGTTGGGCAGCACCCGCCGCTACACGGTCGGCGTCTGGGTCGGCCGTCCCGACGGCACGCCGCTGCCGGGCCAATACGGCGCGGTCACCGCGTTGCCGCTGTTGTTCGAAGTCGTCGACAGCCTGCCGCGGGCGGGTGGCGATGCGGTGCCGTTGTCGCCGCCGGCCAACGTGCGCCAGCTCGAGGTGTGCTGGCCGCTGGGGCTGCCGCCGGATCCGGCGGCGCCGCAGCTGTGTCAGCGCCGCATGCAGGCCTGGACCCTGGACGGCTCGGTGCCGCCGACCTTGGCCGAACGCGATGCGCGGCTTTGGAATGCTGGCATAGAGCGTTTCGAAGTCGACGCGCGCACGGGCTTGCGCGTGTCGGCCGAGTGCTCGCAACCGCACCCGCGCAAAACCTTGGAGTTGGCGCGCTGGCCGGCGCTGGCGTCGCCGTGGTTGGCCGCCGACGCGCGCAAGGCCTCGCGCTTGCCGCCGTTGTCGCCGGACTGCAGCGAAGACGGCCGCGATGCGGTCGAAGAACTGCGCATCGAAGGCATCGACGATCTGGCCACGCTGGCGCGCGCGCCCGGCAGCGCGACGCCGCTGCGCTTGTCGGTGCGCGCGCTCGGCAGCGACGCGCGGGTGCGTTGGCTGCTCGACGGCCGTTTGATCGGCGAATCGCAGGGCAGGGCGCGGCTGGACCACGATTTCGGCGAAGTCGGCGAACACACGCTGACCGCGCTGGCCGATACCGGCGCGTGGTCGCGGGTGCGGTTCAAGGTGTTGCGTTGATCGTGACGCGCGGCGCCGCGCCTCAGCTCTCGGACTTGCGCGTCTGGTACGCGGCGACGACATCGCCGAAGGAATCCGCGCCCGGCGCGTAACGCGCGCCGGCGTAACCGGCCAATCCGGCCATCAACGCGACCACCAGAAACGGGATCGCGGTGGCGCGCAAGGCGGTGTGCAGCCAGTGCTGCGAATCGATCTTGCGAAGGCGCCGGTACAAGCCGCCGGCCAAGGCCACGTCGAGCACCAATTCGGCCATCAGCCCGGGCGCGATCCACACCACCCAGGACGCCGCGATCGCCGCGCCGAGCGCGGCCGCGATCGCGATCAGCACCCAGCCGAAGTCGTCGGCGCCGTCGAGCAGCGAAAACCCCGAGTCGCTGTCTTTGCTCGACAACTGCGAGTGCGAAGAATGCGTCTGCAACGGCATCGGCGAGGCCTGCGATTCGAAACCGCTGCTGGAACCGCCGCCGCCGGATTGGCCGCCGCCGCCTTGCCAGGAGCCGCCGCAGTTCGGTGCGGACGGGTGCGGCCCGGAGCTGAAATCCGGTGCGTCCAGTTCTTGCCAGGCGTCGTGGCAACGCGTGCGCGCCCAGGTCCAGAGCAAACCGAGAAACGCCAAGTAGGCGCACACAGTGGCGAGCGGATAACGCAGCGCCATGTGCCCGAGCCCGGCGAGTTCGAGCAAGGAAAACGAGGCGAGGAATCCGACCGCGCCGGTCAACAGCACGATCAGGCTCATCTGCACGCGCGGCCAGTGGGCGCGCTCCAGATACGCGCGTAAACGCGAGACTTCCGTGTGTCGGTTCATGCGCCGAGTCTAGCCGCGGCGGGCACGGCTGCCGGGGCCGGACAGCGCGGCGTTCATGTGTCGCTTAGGCGGCCTGGCCGGCGTCGGGGGCGCGATGGGAGCCCGAAACCGACGACCCCGCGCGGGCGCGGGGTCGTCGCTGGCGAATGCGGCGGACGCGGACGGTTATTTGCCGGTCCACCCGTCGAGCATGTCGGCCAGTTCGTCGGCGTGCTCTTCTTCCTGCGCCAGGATGTCTTCCATCAGGCGCTTGGTGGTGGTGTCCTTGTCGCCGATGAAATCGATGATCGCGCGGTAGCTGTCGATGGCGATGCGTTCGGCGACCAGATCCTCCTTGACCATGTCGCGCAGATCGCTGCCTTCCACGTACTCGGCGTGCGCGCGCTTGGACAACACGTCCGGGTTGAGGTCGGGTTCGCCGCCGAGTTGCACGATGCGCTCGGCGATGCGGTCGGCATGCGCCTGTTCTTCGTTGGCGTGTTCGAGGAATTCGGATTTGACCGCGTCGGCCATCAGGCCGCTGGCCATGAAATAGTGGCGCTTGTAGCGCAGCACGCAGACGATCTCGGTCGCCAGCGCTTCGTTGAGCAATCTGACCACCGCCTCGCGATCGGCGGCGTAGCTGCTGGTGATCGCGCCGTCTTCGATGTGCTTGCGGGCACGGGCGCGGATGGTCTGGATATCGGTGACGAACGGCGAGGACTTGCTAGCGGTGGATTTGCGCGGTTCGATCTTGCTGATGGGCTTGGCGGACATGACGTCTCCTGGCGAATGGGTGGCGCGTACCTCGTCTTGCTGGGGTTGAAGGAAAACGGGCCCGGCGCGGTGCCGGGCCCGGGTCGGATCAGACTTGTTCGAGCATGTATTCGGCCGAGGACACCCGGTACTCGCCCGGCGCCTCGACGTGCAGTTGCTTGACCACGCCGTCGTCGACGTACAGGGCGAAGCGCTTGGCGCGGGTGCCCATGCCGTAGGCGCTGGCGTCCAGTTCCAGGCCGAGCGCGCGGGTCAGATCGCCGTTGCCGTCGGACAGCATGATCATCCCGTCGGGCACGTGCTGGGTCTGGGCCCAGGCCTGCATCACGAAGGGGTCGTTGACGGCGAGGCAGACGACTTCGATGCCCTTGTCGCGGAACTGCTGGAAATGCTCGACGAAGCCGGGCAGGTGTTTTTCCGAACAGGTCGGGGTGAAGGCGCCGGGCACCGCGAACAGCACCGCCTTGCGGCCGTCGAACAAGGCGCGGGTGTCGACGGTTTCGATGCCGTTGTTGATGCGCTTGAGCGCGATTTCGGGCAGGCGGTCGCCGACCTGGATACTCATGGGATTCTCCTGATGTGGGGGGCAGTCTAGGCAGCGGCTTCTAAATACCGCGTCAAGGCGACTTGAAATCGCGGTCGCAGTCGCCATGCTGTTGGCTTAATGATGCGTCAAGGCGGCGTGAGCGGACAGCGCCGCGCTTGGCGCTTGCGCCGTTGGAGCGATCGATCGATGCAGTTCAAGGACTATTACGAAATCCTGGGGCTTGAGCCCAGTGCGGGCGAGGCCGAGATCAAGACGGCGTATCGCCGTCTGGCGCGCAAATACCACCCCGACGTCAGCAAGGAGGCCGGCGCGGAAGACAAGTTCAAGGCGGTCAACGAGGCCTACGAGGCGCTGCGCGACCCGCAGAAGCGCGCGGCCTACGATCAGCTGCGCGCGCGCGGCTATCGCCCCGGCGATGAAGTCCAGCCGCCTCCGGGCGGCTTCGGCGGCGGTCACGGCGGCGGCGTGGATTTCGAGGAGATCTTCGCCGGCGGCGGCGCGGGCGGCGGGTTCAGCGACTTTTTCGAGAACCTGTTCGGCCGCGGCCGTTCGGCCGGCGGCTACGGCGGCAGCGCACGCGGCGCGCAGCCGCCGCGCGGCGACACCCGCGCGCGCCTGGCGGTGTCGCTGGAGACGGTGTTCGAAGGCGGCAGCGTGCGGATTTCGGTCAACAACAAGACCCTGGACGTGCGCGTACCCAAGGGCGTGCGGCCGGGCCAGCTGATCCGGCTGGCCGGGCAGGGCGCTCACGGCGATCTGCTGCTGGAGATCGAATACGCCGCGCATCCGCAGTTCGAGGTCGACGGCCGCAACGTCGTCCACGTGCTGCCGTTGGCGCCGTGGGAGGCCGCGTTGGGCGCCAGCATCAGCGTGCCGACCCTGGGCGGGCCGGTCGAGCTGAAGATTCCCAGCGGCTCGGAAGCCGGACGCAAGCTGCGCCTGCGCGGCCGCGGCCTGCCGGGCACGCCGGCGGGCGATCAGATCGTCGAGCTGGAGGTGCTGGCGCCGCGTCCGGACAACGACGCCCAGCGCGAGGCGTACGAAGCCATGCGCGAAGCGTTCGGCGAGGACTGGCGGCGCGCCTGACTCGCTCCATCTGCTCTCCCGCGCGCCACCCAAGGTGACTTCCTTCGGGGCGCGGGAGAGGGCTGGGATGAGGGCAACGGCCGCCGACGCAGCCCCAGACGCCCTCGATCTATTTTTCACCACCCCACAAAGCAAAATCCCGGCTTTCGCCGGGATCCGCATTCATCTTGCCGGCGGCAACGCCGCCCGCGCGGCTCAACCCGCCGACGGCAGCAACTGACCGATGATCTCCGACAGGTCGGTTTCGCTGAACGGCTTGGTGATGTAAGCCTTGGCGCCCTGACGCATGCCCCAGACCCGGTCGGTGTCCTGGTCCTTGGTGGTGACCAGCACGATCGGAATATGCGCGGTGGTCGACTCGCGGCAAATCGAGCGGGTGGCCTGGAATCCGTTGAGATTCGGCATGACCACGTCCATGAGGATCATGTCGGGCAACTCGCGTTTGGCCGCCTCGACGCCGGCGGCGCCGTCTTCCGCGGTCAAAGCCTCATGCCCCAGTTTTTCGACGATGCGCCGGATGCCCATCAGCTGGGACGGCGAATCGTCGACAATCAAAATACGCGCCATGTGTTACCCCCAAGGATCTGCGGCCGATTGTAGCGACGCCGCGCGTGGCTGCAATGCCAACTAGATCACGACCAGCGTCCGGCCCAGCGAGCCGCCGGCCAGCATGCCCGCAAAGGCTTGCGGCAGTTCGCTCAGCCCGACTTCGCGGGTGCAGATGCGGTCCAGATGAGCGGGCTTCCAGTCGCTGCCCAGACGTTGCCAGATGTCCTCGCGGATCGCCCGCGCGGTGCCGGCCGAAGCCACGCCGAGCAGGGAAACGCCGCGAATAATGAAGGGCATCACCGTGGTGTCCAACGCATGGCTGGCGGCCAGACCGGCCGTGGCGACGTTGCCGTAGGGCGCGGTTTGCGCCAGCAGACTGGCCAGCATCGGGCCGCCGACATTGTCCAATCCGCCGCCGAAACGCGCCGATTCCATCGGCCTTCCGGCACTCAAAACATCGCGTCCGAGCACCTGACGAGCGCCGATGGATTTCAGATAATCGGTCTGCTCCGGCTTGCCGCTGATGGCGTGCGCTTGGAAACCTGCGCGAGTGAAAATGTCCAGCGCCAAGGAACCGACCCCGCCGGTCGCGCCGGTCACCGCCAGCGGCCCGTGCTCGGGCGTCTGCCGGTTGTCGAGCATCCGGTGCAGCGCCAGCGCGGCGGTGAAGCCGGCGGTGCCGAGCACCATGCTTTCGCGCAGGCTCAACCCGGCCGGCAGCGGGATCGCCCACTGCGCCTCTATCCGGGCGTACTCGCTGTAGCCGCCGTCGCGGGTTTCGCTGAGCCCGCAGCCGGTGACCAGGACCGCGTCGCCTTCCTTGAACTTGGCGTCGCTGGAGGCGACCACATGGCCCGCCACATCGATGCCGCCGACCAGCGGGAACTTGCGCAGGATCTTGCCTTCGCCGGTGCCGGCCAGCGCGTCCTTGAAGTTGATCGAGGAGTAGGCGGTTTTGATCACCAACTCGCCGGGCGACAGATCGTCGATCGAGACTTGCTCAAGCCCGCTGCGGTAACCGCGGTCGTCGTTGTGAATGCGGAAGGCGTTGAAGGTCTGGAGGGCAGGCATTTTGCTGGCGGCCAAGCAGAAGACAGGGCAAATCATAGCGGATGCGGTTGTCGGCGATCTTCCGACCAGCCACCGTCCAATGAGATGCGACCGTCCACGCCCAAGCTTTCCGGGCGGTGTTCTGGAATTCGCTGACTTGGCCTGGAGAACTCCTTAGACTTTGTCGGCCCTAACCCTGTTCGCGGTTCTGCGGCGCTTGCGTGCGATGCGGGAATGCTCCCGTGAATCGGTTTTCTTAAGGATATGTAGTACAGGAGATTTATGCGTAACTCGGTAAATTTGATAAGGATTTCGAACCGTGCCGTGACGCGGCCGACGTTGGTGCAGGCCTTGGCGGTAGCTTTGGCGTCTGTCGCGGCAATGCCCGCATCGGTTCGCGCCCAGAATGTTCTGGACGTCGCGCCGGATCAGACGGTCGCCATTCCAGGCGACTATCCATCCTCTTACACGGTGGATGGGGTAACCGTACGAAGTGGCGTATTGATTCTGCGCGATGGCGCGCGATTGACCAACAAAGGAGTAGCCGAGGGCTCGGGCCCGGGACGCATCATCATCGGCGGGGTGGGCACGGTTTGGAGCCAGCAAGGTGAGATGAGCCTGTATTTGAGGGACCGCGGCGGCCCAGCGCTGACGATCGAAAATGGAGGCGCTCTGGAAGCGGGAGCTGGCCTGGCTCTTTTCACGCCCCCCACCGGGGCAGGCGGGGTGGTGGTGGCCGGCGCTGGCTCGCGCTTGAGCGTGAAAGACGGTCTCACCATGTTGATGGGGAAGCTGGAGGTTAGCGACGGCGCCGTCGTGGAGGTGGGTAAAAGTGCGCGCTTCGGTACTAGGTCCGGGCGGCCGCCCACGTATTTTCCAGTTGACATCCACTTGAGCGGTCAAGGCACCCGACTCAGCGCGGGCGAGTCTATGTTCGTCGAGCGGGGGTCCATCGTAACGGTCGCCGATGGCGCTGCATTGTCCGCTCCGCGCATCGATCTCTCCGGGAGGCTAAATATCGGTGGTTGGGTGGGCGAGGTATACGTTCCTTATTCGACGAATACTCGCTATTTGGTGGACCCGCCGCGGGCTTCCGGGAGGGTCGACGCCGATGTCGTCTTCGCCGGCGGAGAGATCACCTTCAATCACACCGATAGCAATTATGTCTTTTCCGGGCGGATGAGCGGCTGGGGAACGCTCGCCGTAATGCATGGAGGCACGCGTCTTACCGGTGACAGCAGCGGCTTTACCTTCGGTTCTACAAAAGTCTCCTATCGAGGTTCTCTCTGGGTCGACGGCAAGTTGGGCGGTAACGTCGCAGTGAGCGGCGGCGGGTTGCTTGGCGGCAACGGCGTCGTCGGAGGAAATGCAACGATCGATGCTGGCGGCACGTTGTCGCCAGGCAATTCGATTGGCCGTCTCAGCGTCGGCGGCGATTTGACCTTCAATCCCGCTTCAACGTTTCGTGTAGAACTGACGCCGCAGGCAGACAGCGACCAAGTCTCAGTGGGCGGCAAGCTGATTCTCAACGGAGGCGCGGTGGCATGGAGCAGCAACAGCGCGGCGTTCAAGCCTTTTACCGAGTATGTATTGATCAGTGCGCAAGGTGGGGTCAGCGGACAGTTCGCTGAAATCATTGGCGATAACTATCCTTTTCTGGACGTGAAGTTGGGTTACAACCCGCAATCGGTCACCCTGAAATTGATCCGCAACGATGTGGGTTTTTCCGAGCGCGGCGAGACCGCCAATCAGCGCGCGGCCGCAGCCGCGGCCGAATCGGGCGGTGCCGGCAGTCCGCTATGGAACACGATCGTGCAATTGGATGCGGCGCGTGCGCGTCAGACCTTCGATCTGTTGTCGGGCGAGATTCACGCATCGACCCAAGCCGCACTGATCGATGGAGCCTCGGAAGTGCGCGATGGCGTGCTGAGCCATCTGCGCGGGAACGACAAGGACGGCGGTTCCTCGGTTTGGGCGCAAGCGACGGGACAGCGCGGCCGGATCGATGGCGACGGCAATGCGGCCAAGCTCGATCGCAATGGCAGCGGTCTATTGATCGGCGGCGATACGTCGCTGGGCGATCATTGGCGGTTGGGCGGGATGCTCGGCGCCGGCCGTTCCCACAACGATGTCGACTCCCGCCGTTCGCGCAGCGAATCCGACGATCGCCATTACGGCTTGTATGCCGACGCTCGCTGGGAGCGTGCGCGCGTGCGTTTGGGAGCGATCCGTTCGCAGTATGAGGTCGAAACCCGCCGTGGACTGGATACAGCGGATTACCCGGGTCAGTTGACGTCGAAGTACGATGCGGACAGCACGCAACTGTTCGGCGAGTTCGGTTATGCCTTCGGTGTCGGCGGGTTCGAGCTGGAACCGTTCCTGGGCGTGGCGCAGGTGAAATTGAGCGTCGACGCGTTTGCCGAATCGGGGAACGCAGCCGCGGTTCGTGGCGAGTCGGAAGATCCGACCGTGCGCTATTCGACGTTGGGTTTGCGCGCAGCGACGTCGTCCGGCGGCGACAGCCGCTGGCGTTTCGATGGGCTGCTGGGCTGGCGCCGGGCCAGCGGGGATATCGAACCGGTCTCGCACTTGGCGTTCGCGGCGGGGACGCCGTTCGTCGTGGCGGGCCTGCCGATCGCGCGCAACTCGGCTGTGGTCGAAGCCAGTGTGGGAGCGCAATTGAGCGAGCGGACTTCGCTCAGTCTGGGCTACGCCGGGCAGTTCGCCTCGGATGTGAGCGATCACGGCGCGTCGGCAAAATTGACCGTGACGTTCTGATCGAAAAAGGCCTCGGGACGATTCGTTCCGAGGCCTTTCTGTTTCAGCGGCCGCCGGTCGAGCTCGGCGGCCTCGCGTGGATGGTTCTTTCCGGCGACGGCGATGCGCCTGGAAAGATTGCGCGAGAAATTAGCGCAAGGCCTTACGCCGCTTCTCATCCATCCACTTAGACGCCGCCGCCGGCGTATATCCACGCATCCACTCCAGCATCGCCCCGATATCGTCGCCATGCCACAGATCGGTGCGCTGATCGGCATGCAGGAAACGCTCATCCACCATCCGGTCGAGCATCGCCATCAGCGGCGAATAGAAACCGTCGATATCGAGAAACGCGCACGGCTTATTGCCGATGCCGAGCTGACGCCAGGTCAGCATCTCGAACATTTCGTCCAGCGTGCCGAAGCCGCCGGGCAGGGCGACGAAGCCGTCGGCCAGGTCGAACATGCGCGCCTTGCGTTCGTGCATGGAGCCGACGATCTCCAGCTTGGTCAGGCCGCGATGGGCGACTTCCCAGTTGACCAACTGTTCGGGAATCACGCCGATGGCTTCGCCGCCGGCTTCCAGGATCGCGTCGGCGACGGTGCCCATCAGGCCGACGTTGCCGCCGCCGTACACCAGGGCGATGCCGTCCTTGGCCATGCGCGTGCCGAGCGCGATCGCGCGTTCGGTGTAGACCGGCTTGGAGCCGGAGTTGGAGCCGCAGTAGACGCAGATCGCTTTCATGAGAGGCATCGAATCCGATAACGGCAACTTCGCCAAAACCGAAGTTGCGGGGGGCTGAAACGCAGAACGGCGCACCTGGGTGCGCCGTTCGTGTGCTGCGAGCCGATCAGTTGGCCTTGTGGATCGCGCGCTTGTCGACCGCCATCGCCGCGTCGTGGATCGCTTCCGACAAGGTCGGGTGAGCGTGGCAGATGCGGGCGAGGTCGTCGGCGGAGCCGTTGAACTCCATGGTCAGCACGCCTTCGTGGACCAGCTCGGACACGCCGACGCCGACCAGGTGCAGGCCGAGCACGCGGTCGGTCTCGGCATGGGCGATGACCTTGACGAAGCCGGCCGGCTCGCCCATGGCCACCGCGCGGCCGATCGCCGCGAACGGGAAGCTGCCGGTCTTGTACGGGATGTTCTCGGCCTTGAGCTGCTGCTCGGTCTTGCCGACCCAGGCGATTTCCGGCTCGGTGTAGATCACCCACGGCACGGTGTCGAGGTTGACGTGGCCCGGCAGCCCGGCGATGAGTTCGGCGACCGCGATGCCTTCCTCGAAGCCCTTGTGCGCCAGCATCGGCCCGCGCACGCAGTCGCCGACCGCCCACACGCCGTCGACGCCGGTGTGGCAATGTTCGTCGACTTCGATCTGGCCGCGCTCGTTGAGCTTGACGCCAGTGCCTTCGGCCAGCAGCCCCTTCGATGCTGCGCGACGGCCGACCGCAACCAGCAGCTTGTCGACGACCAGTTCCTGGTCGGACTTGCCGTCGTTGTAGGTCAGATGCACGCCGTCCTTCTTGATCTCGGCCTTGCTGACCTTCGCGCCGAGCTTGATGTCCAGGCCCTGCTTCTTGAATTCCTTGGCCGCGGTCTTGGCGACTTCGGCATCGGCGGCGGCGAGGAACTCCGGCAGCGCTTCCAGGATGGTGACTTCCGCGCCCAGGCGCTTCCACACGCTGCCCAGTTCCAGGCCGATCACGCCGGCGCCGATCACGCCCAGGCGCTTGGGCACTTCGGTGAAATCGAGCGCGCCGACGTTGTCGACGATCTTGTCGCCGTCGAACTTGGCGAACGGCAGTTCGATCGAATCCGAACCGGCGGCGATGATGACGTTGGTGCCCTTGAGTTCGACCTCGGAACCGTCGTGCTGCTTGACCTTGACGATGTTGCCCGGGTGCAGGGTGCCGAAGCCGTAGTACGGGGCGATCTTGTTGGCCTTGAACAGCATCGCGATGCCGCCGGTGAACTGCTTCACGATCTTGTCTTTGCGGCCGACCATCGTGGCCACGTCGATCTTGGCGTTGTCGGTGGTGATGCCGTGTTCGCCGAACAGGTGCTGCAGGTTCCAGAACTGGCGCGAGCTGTCCAGCAGCGCCTTGGACGGGATGCAGCCCACGCGCAGGCAGGTGCCGCCGAGGGCGGGCTTGCCGTCTTTGCCGAGCGCCGCGTCGATGCAGGCGGTCTTCAGACCGAGTTGGGCGGCGCGGATGGCGGCGTGGTAGCCGGCGGGGCCGGCGCCGATGACGACTACGTCGAATTGCTCAGACATTGAGGTGATCCTTATCTAGCTCGGAGTAGGGGAGTAGAAGTGAGCGCAGAGAAGCGAGGAGTGAGAAGAGCTCTCGCTCGCTCCTCACTCCTCTCCGCTATCCACTCGCTCTTACATGCCAAGCAGCATGCGATGCGGATTTTCCAGCTGGTTCTTGATATCGACCAGGAACAGCACCGCGTCCTTGCCGTCGATGATGCGGTGATCGTAGGACAGCGCGATGTACATCATCGGCGCGGCGACCACGGCGCCGTTTTCGACGATGGCGCGTTCCTTGATCGCGTGCATGCCCAGGATGGCCGACTGCGGCGGGTTGACGATCGGGGTCGACATCAGCGAGCCGAAGGTGCCGCCGTTGGTGATGGTGAAGGTGCCTCCCTGCAGGTCTTCCAGCGCCAGCTTGCCGTCGCGGGCCTTCTTGGCGTAATCGCCGATGGCCTTTTCGATGTCGGCGAAGCCCATGCGCTCGACGCTGCGCAGCACCGGCGTCACCAGGCCCTTGTCGGTGGACACGGCGATGGAGATGTCGGAGTAGCCGTGATAGATCACGTCGTTGCCGTCGACCGAGGCGTTGACGATCGGGTGGCGCTGCAGCGCGTTGGCGGCGGCCTTGGCGAAGAAGCTCATGAAGCCGAGCTTGACGCCGTTGGCCTTCTCGAAGCTCTCGCCGAGCTCCTTGCGCATGGCCATGACCTTGCCCAGGTTGACTTCGTTGAACGAGGTCAGCATGGCGATCGAGTTCTTCGACTGCATCAGGCGCTCGGCGATGCGCGCGCGCATGCGGGTCATCGGCACGCGCTCTTCCGGACGCGCGCCGGCGGCATTGCCGACGCCGCCGTTCTTGGCGTAGTTGAGGATGTCTTCCTTGGTCACCGCGCCCTTGCGGCCGGTGCCTTCGACCTGCGCCGCGTCGATGCCCTGGGTGTTGGCGGTGAAGCGCGCGCCCGGCGGCAGCTGGTCGTTGGCGCTCGGCGCGGCCGGCTTGGCGGCGGCCGGAGCGGCGGCAGCGGCCGGAGCCGGAGCGGCTTCGGTCTTGGCCGGAGCGGCGGCCGGAGCGGCCGCGGCGGCGCCGGCTTCGACGATCGCGATCAGCTGCTGGCTGGTCACGGTCGCGCCTTCTTCGAACTTGATTTCCTTGAGCACGCCGTCGACCGGCGAGGGCACTTCCAGCACGACCTTGTCGGTTTCCAGGTCGACCAGATTCTCGTCGCGCTTGACCGCGTCGCCCGGCTTCTTGTGCCACGTGGCGATCGTGGCGTCGGAGACCGACTCGGGAAGGACGGGGACTTTGATCTCGGTGCTCATGGGGCAGGCATCCTGGATTGCTTGTAAGTGGGTATGCGTAAGTAGTGTGTTTGCAGGGAACAGCGCCTTATTCGGCGCTGGACTCCCCGTGCAGCGAGTTGACCAGCGCGTCGGCGACCAACTTGGTCTGCTCGGCGACGTGGTCGGCCAAGTGGCCCGCCGCCGGCGACGGCGAACGCGCGCGGCCGGTGTAGTGCAGGGCCTGCTTGCTTGCCAGGCAGGCGCTCAGGTGGTGGCGGATCTGGTACCACGCGCCTTGGTTCTGCGGCTCTTCCTGACACCAGACCACGTCCTTGGCTGCGCCCAAACGCTTGAGTTCGGCGGCCAGGGCTTCGCGCGGGAACGGATACAGCTGCTCGACGCGGAGGATGGCGACGTCTTCGATGCCGTCCTTCTGCGCTTGTTCGAACAGGTCGTAATAGACCTTGCCCGAGCACAGCACCACCCGCTTGACCTTCTTCGGGTTGGCCGCGGCATCCGGAATCAGGTGCTGGAACTCGCCGCCGGCCAGTTCGTCCAGGCTCGACACCGCCAGCTTGTGGCGCAGCAGCGACTTGGGCGTCATCACCACCAGCGGCTTGCGCGTGCTCATGCGCATCTGCCGGCGGATCATGTGATACGCCTGGGCCGGAGTGGTCGGCACGCACACCAGCATGTTCTCCAGCGCGCACAGCTGCAGGAAGCGCTCAAGCCGCGCGGAGCTGTGCTCCGGGCCCTGGCCTTCGTAGCCGTGCGGCAGGAACAGCGCCAGACCGCACAGGCGGCCCCACTTGGCTTCGCCGGAGGACAGGAACTGATCGATCACCACCTGCGCGCCGTTGGCGAAGTCGCCGAACTGCGCTTCCCAGATGTCGAGCGTCATCGGGTCGGCGGTGGAGTAGCCGTATTCGAACGCCATCACCGCTTCTTCGCTGAGCAGCGAGTCGATGATGGTGACGTCCACCGGGTTGCTGACCAGACGGCGCAGCGGCATGACGTATTCGTCGGTGCTCTGCTCGTGCAGGATCGCATGGCGGTGGAAGAAGGTGCCGCGGCCGCTGTCCTGGCCGACCAGGCGCAGCTTGTAGCCTTCGCTGATCAGGGTGGCGTAGGCCAGGTTCTCGGCGAAGCCCCAGTCGCCCGGCAGTTCGCCGGTCGACATCTTGCGGCGGTCTTCATAGATCTTGGCCACGCGCGGGTGCAGCTTGACGCTGTCGGGGACGGCGTTGATCTCGACCGCCAGCGCATCGAGCTTGGAGCGCTCGAAGGTGGTGTCGACCGGATCGCTGAGCTTGCCCGAGAGGTACTTGGACCAGTCGATGGTGAACTCGTCGGGCTTGACCTCGACCAGTTCGGTGGTGACCGCGCCGGCGTCGAGTTTGTCGCGGTACTGGTCGACCAGCGCCTGCGCGTCCTCGGCCTTGAGCGTGCCTTCGGCGACCAGGCGCTCGGCGTACAGCTCGCGCGGGGTCTTGTGCTTGCGGATCACCTGGTACATCAGCGGCTGGGTCGCCGCCGGCTCGTCGGCCTCGTTATGGCCGTGGCGGCGGTAGCAGACCAGGTCGATGACCACGTCGCGGCCGAAGCGCTGACGGAAGTCCAGCGCCAGCTCGGCGCAGAACACCACCGCTTCGGGGTGGTCGGAGTTCACGTGCAGGATCGGCGCGCCGACCATCTTGGCCACGTCGGTGCAGTACAGCGTGGAACGCGCGTCCTGACGCTCGCTGGTGGTGAAGCCGACCTGGTTGTTGATGACGATGTGGACCGTGCCGCCGACCGCGAAACCGCGCGCCTGCGACATCTGGAACAGCTCCATGCCCACGCCTTGGCCGGCGAACGCGGCGTCGCCGTGCAGCAGCACCGGCAGCACCTGGGCGCGACCGTTGTCGCCGCGGCGGGTCTGGCGCGAACGCACGCTGCCGGCGACCACCGGGTTGACGATTTCCAGGTGCGAGGGATTGAACGCCAGGGCCAGATGGACCGGGCCGCCCGGGGTGGCGACGTCGGCGCTGAAGCCCATGTGGTACTTCACATCGCCGGTGTGGGCGTGCTCGTCGTGGTCGAACTTGCCTTCGAATTCGTCGAACAGCTTGCGCGGCGACTTGCCCAGGGTGTTGACCAGGACGTTGAGGCGGCCGCGGTGGGCCATGCCGATGACCACGTCCTGCACGCCTTGCTCGCCGGCGCGGCGGATGGTCACGTCCATCATCGGGATCAGCGCGTCGCCGCCTTCCAGCGAGAAGCGCTTCTGGCCGACGTACTTGGTGCCCAGGTAGCGCTCCAGGCCGTCGGCGGCGGTGAGCCGCTCGAGGATGCGCTTTTTGTCCTCGGCGCTGCGGCCGAACTTGCCGCCGGCCGCTTCCAGGCGCTCGTACATCCAGCGACGCTGTTCGGCGTCGGCGATGTGCATGAACTCCGCGCCGATCGGGCCGGTGTAGGTGGCCTTGAGCAGGGCGAGCAGGTCGCCGAGCTTCATCCGGTCCTTGCCGGCCACGCCGCCGGTCGAGAACTCGACCGACTGGTCGCTCTCGGACAGGCGATGGAAGCCCAGGGTCAGATCCGGCGCGTCGGGTTTCTGCAGCAGGCCCAGCGGATCGATGTCGGCGGCCAGGTGGCCGCGCGAACGGTAGGCGGTGATGACCTTGCCGACGGTGCGCTCGCGCTCGTCGCTGCCGGAGGAGACGCCGCTGGCGGCGACCGCGCCGCGCGCGGCGGCTTTACCGGCCTGGGCGATGCTTTCGATCGCGGCCGAATGCGGGATATCCCCGGCTTCGCGGCCTTTGAAGCCGTCGAAATAGGCTTTCCATTTGGCCCCGACGCTGTCGGGGTCGACCAGGTACTGCTCGTACAGGTCTTCGATGAAGGCGGCGTTGGCGCCGAGTTGCGAGGATTGCGAGAACTGCTTGAGGAGACTGTCCACGATGGCTATCGGGAAACTCTTGAGGGCGGAAGTGGTGTCGCGCGAGCACAGGGCGCATGGCGCGGACAAGGCTCGGAATTATAGCGGTAGTGTTAAGCCCAGCGGCATAACTACTTACGTCTAAGCGACCGATTTCGTTCGATTTCGGGCCGATCGGGGCGGGTGGACGCGCGCTGCACCCCGACAGGACCGTTCCGGCAACGCCGTTAAAGTCTTGGGCCTGGCGTTTGCGATTCAAGCCCGGTCCCCGGGCCGGGGCCGCCCGCGCCGGTCGCTCGCGCGGGCGAGCGCGGTTTAGCCCGCGCTCAGGCCGCGGCGCCGGGACCGGCAGTGCGGCGTCCGATTCGCGGCAACGGTCCGGGTTCGGGGCTGGCCCTGGACGATCGGGCGCGGTTGCGGCCTATGATCGGGCTCGGACCCGGGGAGAGGACGGATGCGGACAGCGAGATGGGCGTGGACGGGCGCGGTGGTGATCGCGCTCAGCGGTTGCGGTTTGGCGCCAGGGGCGGGCCCGGCGCAAGCCGGCGAGGCGGCGGGGGCGCAGAGTGCGGCTCCGGCCGCGGGGGCGGGCGCCGCCGGCCAGGCCGCTGCGCCGGCCCGGGCTTCGGCCGAGGCGGTGCGCGAGCGGTACAACGCGTTGTTCCCGGCCTCGTGCCGGGTGGTTTCGGTGGCGTTCTCCGAGCGCGGCGCCCTGCTTAGAGGCAATGCCGAGAGCAGCGCGGCCATCGCCGAGGCGATGCGCGCGATCGATCGCGCCCAGCGGCTGCCTTCGCGCCTGGCCGGCGCCGATCTGCTCTCGGTCGAGCGCAAGCCCGATGGCGCGTACGCCTTCGAGATGGTGCTCAACGACCCGGCCTCGTACGCGCCCTGAGCCGGCGCGCCTGGCGGGCGGGACTTAGATTCCCAGCGCGCGGTACTCGGTGCACGGCCGCGCGCGTTCCCAGACCGGTTCGAAATGCGCGCGCAGCTGGCGCGCGCGGGCGCCGCCGTCGAGCCGGGTTTCGCCGTCGAAGCGGTGGCCGAGCGGGCGGTAGTACCAGCCGTCGCGGTCGTTGACCAGGTACGCGGGCGGATGGTTGCGGTCGACCGGTTCTTCGATCGCGCGGAATTCGAAGGCGCTGGGCAGGCGTTGGGCCAGCGCGATCAGCGGCGCCAGCGCCCGTTGCGGCGCGGCCGGGTCCTGCAGCAGCACCCGGGCGATACCGCCGGCGGTGGCGAAACGGCGCAGCGCGGCGACCGCGTCGGGGCGGTCGAGCAGGCCGGGATCGAGTTCGCGGCTGTAGATCGCCAGGCCGCGGCGGGCGCCGGCGACGATGCCGAGCAAGGCCGCCAGTCCGGCTTCGCGGGTCTCCACCGGATTGGGCGCGCCGAGCAGGCGGCGCATGCTCAGGTGTTCGATATCGGCTTCCAGGAAGCGCTCGCCCTCGGGCAGAAAGCCGTTGCGGGCGTAGAAACCGATCGCCGCGGCCTGCGCGTGCAGGCTGACTTGGCGCCAGCCCAACTGCGCGGCCAGCTCGATCAGCGCGGCCAGCAGCGCCTCGCCGACCCCGCGGCCGCGCCACTCGGCGAGCACGGCCATGCGGCCGATGCGATGGTCCGGGGTGAGCCGGCCGGTGCCGATCGGCGTGCCGTCCCGGTCGAACGCCAGGACGTGCCGGCACAGCGGGTCGCGCTCGGCGTCCAGTTCCAGTTCGAGCGGGACGTTCTGTTCGCGCACGAACACGATCTCGCGAACCGCGCGCAGGGCCGGTTGCGCGGCGGCGTAGTCCTCGACCACCGCGATACGAAAGCCGTTGGCGCTGGGGGCGCTATCCATCGAGAGCGAGTTCATGGTGATCGGGTCGTCGCGGTGGGCGAGTGCGGGCCGCGCGCAGCGGCCCGGGCGGGCTCAGTTCTCGGATTCGGGGTCCAAGCCGTCGTCGTCTTCGGCGTCGTCCACGCCCAGGCGATAGTGGCCGCTGGCGATCAGTTCGATCACGCAGTCGCGGCCGCGTTCGGACAGCGCCGAATACCCGGCCAGGTCCAGCTCGGCCGCGGCGGCGATGGCTTGCGCGTCGCGCGCGGGCAGGGCGAACTCCTGGCCGCTGACGTACAGACGCGCCGCGCCGCCCTTGGCGTGGGCGCGGCGCCAGGCCATCCGCGACCACGGGTGCCGCCACAGGTTGGCGCCTTGTTGCAGATCCCATTCGATCTCGATCCGCGAACGCGCCGCTTCGCCGCCCGCCGAGACCTCGCCGGCGGCGCGGTAGACGGTGATGAAGCGGCCGAACCAGTCGCCGAGCCGGTCGGGGTCGTTCATGCGC
The DNA here is from genome assembly GCF_036961695.1 of Pseudomonas sp. CGJS7. Taxonomy (NCBI): domain Bacteria; kingdom Pseudomonadati; phylum Pseudomonadota; class Gammaproteobacteria; order Pseudomonadales; family Pseudomonadaceae; genus Pseudomonas; species Pseudomonas sp. CGJS7. The sequence continues at coordinate 87,315 of NZ_JBAMDI010000010.1, forward strand.
AAGGCGTTCAAGGCCTCGACCGCGCGGGTCATCGCGTCGGCGTCGATCTCGTTGGGATCGCGCGGCGGGGTCAGGTCGGGATCGCGGTAGCGCAGGCTTTCGTCGGCCTCGCCGGCCAGGGTGTCGATGTAATCGCCCATCAGCTCGGCGGCCGACGGTGCGCGCATGCCGACCGAGAAGGTCAGGCAGGCGTCTTCGGCGACGCCGTGGTGGGGCACGCCCGGCGGCAGGTACAGCATGTCGCCGGGGCCGAGGATCCAGTCGTGGCTGGGGTCGAACTCGCGCAGCAGTTTGAGTTCGGCATCCGGGCGGAAGTCTTGCGGCGCATCGCTGCGCGCATCGATCTGCCAGCGCCGGTGGCCCTGCGCCTGCAACAGGAACACGTCGTATTGGTCGACGTGCGCGCCGACCGAACCGCCGGGCGCGGCGAAGGACACCATGATGTCGTCGATGCGCCAGCGCGGCAGGAAATCGAACGCGGGCAGCAGCGCGGCGACGTCGGCGTCCCATTTGTCCACGTCCTGGACGAGCAAGGTCCAGTCCTGGCGCGGCATGCCCGGAAATTCGGACTCTTCGAACGGCCCGTGGCGGACCGAATAACGGTCGTTGACGCGGTCGTGCTGGATCAGCCGCGACAACGCGCCTTCCTCGCAGGCCAGGCCGGCCAGGTCTTCGGGCTGCAGCGGCGACTGCAAGCCCGGAAAGGCGTTGCGGATCAGCACCGGATGCTTCTGCCAGTACTGCCGCAAGAACGTCTCCGCGGGCATGCCCAGCGGCGGGTGCGCGCTGGCGTCGACCACGATGGCCGGGGCCTTCGCGGTTTTCTTGGGGGAGGCTGCTTTGGCGGGCTTGTTGGGCATGTCCGGGCACAGTGGCGGGCGCGTCGCGCCGATGCGGGCATTGTCGCTTATGCGGGCGGGCCGGCGCCCGTCGGCGCGCGCATCGCGGTTCAGTCGAGGCCGGTCAGTCGGCGATTTCGTCGTAACCGCGGCCCAGGAACTGCAACAGGCACCAGCCGTGGCCGAACGGATCGGACAATTGCACGATCCGTCCCCAACTGGCCCGCCGCGGCTCGCCCTCCTGGCGCGCGCCGGCGGCCAGCGCGCTGGCCAGGGCGGCGTCGAGGTCTTCGACCACCACGTCCAGATGCAGCGGCGTCCAGTGCCGGGCATAGGCGCGGGCCTGATCGCCGGCGCCGATCGAGCCTTCGGGCTTGTGCAGCAGATACAGCGGCGCCGGCCCGCCGAGCAGCTCGACCGCGTCGCCGCCGAGGCGGCGGCCCAGATGCAGGCCGAAGGCGCGGGTATAGAAGGTCAGCGCGGCGTCGAGATCGTAGACATCGATATTGATCAGCAAGTGCATCGCGGCGCTCCGCGGAGGGTTGCCGGCAGTGTGCGGGGGCGGACGCTAAGGTCGCGTGGTTGTCGGGCGCAAACGCGGCAAGCGCTTGGCTCGCTCAGTTCCCTCTGGCGCGGCCAGAGGGAAGGGGACTGAAACGAGCGCAGATTGCGCTGCCGGCGATACGACCGAACTTGCCGCGGCCGGGTCAGTGGGCCTGCGAGGGTTGGGCCTGTTCTTCTTTCAATCGCGTGTCCAGTTTGGTCGCGCCCTCTGCGGCGTAGGCGCGGCACCCGCCGGTATCGACCAGGGCCTTGCTCGCCTGCGGCCCGATCCGCTCGAACATCGCGCTGGCGCCCGGATGCGGGGTCAGCAGGATCTCGCACGGCAGCGCGGCGACGGTGTCGATGCTGCGCCGGAACGCCGCCAGCGCGCCGGGATGGGCGGCATCGTCGCTGTAGCGATAGACCTTGTCGCTGAAGGGCGTGAGGCTGTCGGCGTAGACCACCGCGCGGCATTCGCCGGCGGCGTCGCAGGAACGCCAGCTCCAACTGGTGCCGCCGGGGGTGTGGCCCGGGGTCGCGTGCGCGGTCAGTTGCAAGCCGCCGAGGCTGAGCGTTTCGCCGTCGCCGATGCGCTGCACGTTCGCCACCGGCGGGAAACCGGGCACGCTGAGGAATTGCGGATCGCCGCGGTCGCCCTTGCCGCGTTCCAGCGCGGTCGCCGCCGGTTCGCGCGCGACCACGCGCGCGCCGGTGTCGCGCGCCAGCCGGGCGATGCCGCCGGCGTGGTCGATGTGTTCGTGCGAATTGAGGATATAGCGCACCTGTTTGGGATCGAAGCCGAGCGCGCGGATATTGGCCAGGATGTTGGACGCAGCGGTGTCGGTGACGCCGTCGATCAGGATATGGCCGGCGTCGGAGGTGATCAGGATCGCGCTGATCGAGCAGGTGCCGACGTACCAGGTGTTGCCCTGGATATGGCGCGGCGCGGTGGGGTCGTCCCAGTTCGGTTTCTTCGGGCACGGCGCGATCGCGGCGGGGGCGGCGTTGCCGACGATCGTTTTATCGACGGGTTTGTCGGCTTGCGGGGTGTTGGTGCAAGCGATGAGCAGCGATGAAGCGATACAGACGGCCGACCAGCCGGTGAGCAGACGCATGCGCGAAGTCCTTGCGGGAAGTGGTGGCCACTATCTCGTATCGGGATGCGCTGCGGATCAAAAAGAAATCGTGGCAACAGAAAGCTGGATTTTTGTTTCTGTCGCTGCGCGGCGATCGCGTAGTGTTGCGCGCCCGGCGGGAGTTTCGCCGCAGTTGCCGATTCGCGGTCGCAGCTCGCGCAGCTCCTACAGTTCGATACGGGCCTGCGCGGCGATCTGGCAGCACCTACCTGTAGGAGCTGCGCAAGCTGCGACCGCGACAACAAAACCCCGACGCAATTTACGAGTCGAGCGGATCGATGCCGATCGCATCGATCCGCGCTTGCGCCAACCCGATCAGATCTCGCGCGCCAGGCGCTCGGCCAGACCGGTGTAGCTGCCCGGCGTCATCGCCAGCAGGCGCTGCTTGGCCTCGGCCGGCAGCTCCAGCGAAGCGATGAACTCGCGCATCGAGGTTTCGTCGATGCCGTGGCCGCGGGTCAGCGCCTTGAGTTGTTCGTACGGGTTCGGCAAGCCATGGCGGCGCATCACCGTCTGCACCGCTTCGGCCAGCACTTCCCAGGACGCGTCCAGGTCGGCGGCCAGGCGCTCGGGATTGACGCTGAGCTTGTTCAAGCCGCGCAGCAACGCGTCGATGCCGATCAGCGCATGGCCGAAAGCGGTGCCGAGCGCGCGCAGCACGGTCGAGTCGGTCAGGTCGCGCTGCCAGCGGCTGATCGGCAGCTTGGCGGCGAAATGTTCGAACAGCGCGTTGGCGATGCCGAAGTTGCCTTCGGCGTTTTCGAAGTCGATCGGGTTGACCTTGTGCGGCATGGTCGAGCTGCCGACTTCGCCGGCCTTGACCGCCTGCTTGAAATACCCCAGCGAGATATAGCCCCACACGTCGCGGCACAGGTCGATGCAGATGGTGTCGATGCGGCGCTGCGCGTCGCACATTTCGGCGATGCCGTCGTGCGGTTCGATCTGGGTGGTGTAGGGCTGCCAGTCCAGGCCGAGCGAGGCGACGAAGCGCTGCGAGAACGCGGCCCAGTCGATATCCGGATACGAGGCCAGGTGGGCGTTGTAGTTGCCGACCGCGCCGTTGATCTTGCCCGGCATCTGCGCGCCGGCCAGGGTTTCGCCCTGGCGTTGCAGGCGCGCGACCACGTTGGCGATTTCCTTGCCGACCGTGGTCGGCGAGGCGGTCTGGCCGTGGGTGCGCGAGAGCATCGGCAGCGCGGCGTGTTCGTGGGCCATCGCGCGCAGCTTCTGGATCAGATCGTCCAGCCGCGGCAGCAGCACTTGCTGGCGGGCCTGATTGAGCATCAGCGCGTAGCTGAGGTTGTTGATGTCTTCGCTGGTGCAGGCGAAGTGGACGAATTCCAGGGCCGGGCCGAGTTCGGCGTCGTCTTTCAGGCGCTCCTTGATCAGGTACTCGACCGCCTTGACGTCGTGATTGGTGGTGCGCTCGATTTCCTTGACCCGGGCGGCGTCGTCCACCGACAACTCATCGGCGAGCTTGCGCAGGCGTTCGGCGGCGGCGGCGGAGAACGGCTTGAGTTCGACGATGCCCGGCTCGGCGGCCAGCGCCAGCAGCCACTCCACCTCGACCTTGACCCGGGCCTTGATCAGGCCGAATTCGGAGAAGATCGGTCGCAGCGCATCGACCTTGCCGGCGTAGCGGCCATCGAGCGGGGACAGGGCGAGCAGGGTGGTCTGGGAGTCGGCGGACATGGCACGCAAGGGCAGGAAACAGTCCGTCATTCTACCCCAGCCCCCGCTGCGTGCCGGGCCTGCGGTTATGGCCGCGCCGGGCGCCCCGGCCCGCGACCCTGCGGGATCGGGCGAAAACCCGCCCTGCACTCGACGCATTTGACGCCTGCGGCCATGATGGCGCCCGCCAGCGAAGACGGTGCCAGCACGGCGCGCATTTGCGATCCGCGGATGCCGGCCAGACTAAATGGACGCGACCGGCGGCCTCGATCCGCGCCGCGCGTCTCCCCCTCGACTCAATGGAGTTGGCAATGGCGAGCAAACGCAAGACCCCGGCCCGGACCTCCGGCCAGCCCGCAGCATCGGCGGGCAAGACCGCCGCCGCGGGTTTCCGTCTCGAACACGACAGCATGGGCGAACTCAGCGTTCCCGCCGATGCGCTGTGGGGCGCGCAGACCCAGCGCGCGGTGCAGAACTTCCCGATTTCCGGCCAGCCGATGCCGCGCGAATTCATCCGCGCCCTGGCCTTGGTCAAGGCCGCCGCGGCCGAGGTCAACGGCGGCTTCGGCCTGCTCGACGCCGCCGCGGCCAAGGCGATTCGCGCTGCCGCGGCCGAGGTGGCCGACGGCCGCCACGATGCGCATTTCCCGATCGATGTGTACCAGACCGGTTCGGGCACCTCCAGCAACATGAACGCCAACGAGGTCATCGCCACGCTGGCCTCGCGCAGCGGCAAGCACAAGATCCACCCGAACGATCACGTCAACCTGGGCCAAAGCTCCAACGACGTGATCCCGACCGCGATCCGGGTGTCGGCGCAACTGGCGGTGGTCGAATCGTTGCTGCCGGCGCTCAAGCACCTGCGCAAGACCATCGGCAAGCGCGCCGCCGAACTGGCCAAGGTCACCAAGACCGGCCGCACCCATCTGATGGACGCGATGCCGCTGACCTTCGGCCAGGAATTCGGCGCCTGGGCCGCGCAGCTGGATTCGGCCGAACAGCGCATCGGGGACAGCCTCAAGCGGCTGCGCCGCCTGCCGATCGGCGGCACCGCCATCGGCACCGGCATCAACGCCGATCCGCGCTTCGGCAAGGCCGTGGCCAAGGCCTTGTCGGCCGCCACCGGCGCGCGCTTCGAATCGGCCGCGGACAAGTTCGAGGGCCTGGCCGCGCAGGACGACGCGGTCGAGCTGTCCGGGCAGCTCAATGCCCTGGCGGTGGCGTTGATGAAAATCGCCAACGACCTGCGCTGGATGAATTCCGGCCCGCTGGCCGGCCTGGGCGAGATCGAATTGCCGGCACTGCAGCCGGGCAGCTCGATCATGCCGGGCAAGGTCAACCCGGTGATTCCCGAAGCCTTGGCGATGGTCTGCGCGCAAGTGATCGGCCACCACGCGGCGATCACCGTGGCCGGGCAGAGCGGCAATTTCCAGCTCAACGTGATGCTGCCGCTGATCGCGTTCGATCTGCTCGATTCGATCCGGCTGCTGGCCCGGGCCATGCCGTTGCTGGCCGACAGCGCCATCGCCGGGCTCAAGGTGCGCCAGGCGCATGTGCGCGAAGCGCTCGACCGCAATCCGATCCTGGTGACCGCGCTCAATCCGATCATCGGTTACGAGAAAGCCGCGGCGATCGCCAAGCAGGCCTATAAAGAAGGCCGGCCGGTGCTGGAAGTGGCGTTGGAAACCAGTGGTTTGAGCGAGAAACAACTGCGCCGCCTGCTCGACCCGGCCGCGCTTACCCGCGGCGGTATCCAGGCCGGCGGCGGCAGCGGCGGAGGTTGATCGGCGTTTTACGCACCGGCTGCGTACTAAATGCCGCCGGTGCGTAAGGTTTGTGTATACGAGGTGTGAAGTAAATGTTCCGGGAATTTGATTTGCGAACGCGGTTGGATTCTGGCGGCGGGACGATTGGATATCCTGCCGGCGCAACGAAACGATAATCGGCGGTATTGGGGCGGTAATCGCGGACGCAAACACAGCGCCGGCCGCGCGGGGAACGCGGCATGTGGAGTTTTCGCGCCGAAGCCTTCGATTGATGTTTTTTTGGGGGAGCGACCCGCGCGCGGCGCGCTGGCTCGGAACGCGACGACAGGTGGGCGAAAGCCCTGATTGGGTAAAGTCGTCGTCCGGTTCGATGACCTGGCGTGGGCGCAAAGTCGCGACGAACTGGTTACAGTCCGCGGTTCGCGATGTTTTTACCCGGTAATGCCCGCGATAACGAAAGATTCTTGCTGCACCGGTACGGCGGCCTCAGGACTTGGCGCGTCGTAACGTTTTTCGCCCCGCCGGGCCTTCGGCTCCGGCAGCCACAATCAGAAAGTTTTTGGAGCCCAGCCATGAAATCCAACCGGTACTTCGTTCTCGCCATCGCCCTCGCTGCCACGCTGTGCGCCGGTTGCGATCCGACCATCGCGCCTGTGGACCAGCTCGTCCGCGCAAAGGCCGCGAAGCAAGCGGTGGCGGCGGCCGATGCGGCGCTGCGCGCCTCGGTGCCGAAGCAGGCGATGACCGCGGGGCTGTGAACCTGTTCGCCGCGCGCCGACGCATCGTCGGTGCGCGGCCAGCGCCGGCAGGTTGCGGCGATGGCCGTGCGCGCATCGCCACACGCGGGCGCGTTCGCGCCTGCGATGCACGGGCCGCAATGGCCCGGCCGCCGATTCCGCCGAGGCGCCGGAATCGGCCAGCGTCGCGGCGATGCGCCGGGCGCGGATTGAGCGCCGCCGGTTAGGGCGCGATCCTGGCGCCGCGATTGCTTAGGCCATTTCCTTCCGGCCGATCCGATCGATTCTTGAGATCCAGCCACCCTCGGGTCGGCCGCGTGCGATTCCCGCGGCCCGGCGAGGCCTGCGCCGATGACAGCCGCCGCGCTTGCAGGCATAGTGCCGACGCGGGCTAGGAGCGCCCGCACGGCAAGCCGCCCGGCCAGGGCGGCGCAGACTCGGCGATTGCCCAGCCGCTACCAACGATCAAGGAATCGATGATGAACCCTGCCATTTCCCGTAAGCCCTCAGCGGCTTTCGTCGGCGCTTCGTGGACGGCGCTGATGTTGGGCGCGCTGGCCTATCTGATCGGCCTGTGGAACGCGCAGATGCAGCTCAACGAAAAGGGCTATTACCTGACCTTGCTGCTGTACGGCCTGTTCGCGGCCGTGTCGGTGCAAAAGTCGGTGCGCGACCGCCTGGAAGGGATCGCGGTGACCAATATCTACTACGGCCTGGCCTGGTTTTCGCTGGCCAGCGCGCTGCTGCTGTTGTTCATCGGCTTGTGGAACGCGGAGATGAATTTCAGCGAGAAAGGCTTCTACGGCATGGCCTACGCGTTGAGTCTGTTCGCCGCGATCGCGGTGCAGAAGAACACCCGCGACAGCCTCGGTAGCGAAACCGACTACGAGTAAGCCGTCGGCCGCGGGCGCTCGCTGGCGGGCGCCCGTGACGGAGCGGGCAAGCGGACTACGGGGCTGATCGTCGCGCCGCGGCCGCGGTCGGTCAGCTCTTGCAGTCGGTCGCCGCGTCCGCGTCGATGCCGGCGAACGGCTTGAATGCCGGCAGCGAAGCGCTGAGCTGTTCCTGCGCGCTGCGCAGATTCGCCACGCGTCCGCACATCTGCTTGGCCTGAGCTTCCAGCTTGGAGGCTTCGGCCTCGACTTTCTTGCCGATGTCGTCGGTGTTGCCGGTGCGCATGCCTTCCAGGGCCGCGCTGACCGCGTGGCCGGCGATCGCGCTGCCGGCCTTGCCCATTTCCGCGCCGTCGCGGCCGATGCCGGTGGCTTCCAGGTAGTAGCGCTTGCTGACCGCTTGCTGGGCCGAAGTCAGCGCGACCGGCTGGCCGTCGATCCGCAACGCGCCGTCGGCGCGGATTTCCGCCTCGCCGCCGCCGTCGCCGCGCAACACCACGCGGTCGCCGTCGATGCGCATGTGGTCGAGCACCGCCACGCGCAGGCCGCTGTCGGCGGTCTTGGCGCAGCCGGTGGTGGACGCCAGCAACAGGGTGGCCGCGACCGCGACCGGAGTCAGCGCGGAAAGCGAAAGCTTCATGATCTGGATCCTCGGCGCGACGCGCCTGTAGCGATGCAAAGAAGGTAGGTGGAACAGCGCCGCCGGGCGGCGGCGCTTGCGATCAATCGTCCTGCGGCACGTCGACCCGGCCGGCGACGCCGCGGTGATGCACCGAGCCGCTGCCGACCCGGGCCACGCGCAGGTTGCCGCGCACGTCGCTGACGTCCAGATCGCCCGAGCCGAGGCGTTCGAGTTCGACCGAACCGCCGACGCCGCGCAGTTCGACATCGCCCGAACCGACCGAGCCGATCTTGGCGTCGCGGGCGATGCCGCGCGCCTTCAGATCGCCCGAACCGAGCTTGATCAGCTGCAGCGCGCCGACCTGATCCATGTCGATGTCGCCCGAACCCACCGAGGCGGTCACCAGGCCGCGCACGCGGCCGATCTTGATGTCGCCGGAATTGACGTCGGCGCTGAGCGCGGCGACGTTCTCCACCGACGCGTCGCCGGAGCCGACTTCGAGCTGGACCAGCAGATTTTCCGGCACCGTCGCGTGCAACTGCATGTGGCGCTGGCCGTTGAAGTTGAAGCCGATCTTGTCGCGGTGTTCGGCGGTGACGAAGAGTTTGTCGCCGACCCGGCGCTGGCTCAGGGTCAGGCCGGCCAGATCGGCGGGGTTGCTGGCGCAGGCCCGGCCTTTGACCTCGCCGCGGGCGCCGGCCGCGCCCTTGATGTCCAGATCGTCGGAACCGATCTGGAACACCACGGCTTTCACCCCGGCCAGATCGAGTTGCAGATTGCGCGGCTGGGCGTTGTCGCAGCGGTCTTGGGCTTGAGCGGCCAGCGGCAGCAGCAGGGCGGCGGAGAGGAGGGCGAGGGACAGGCGCATCGGGCGCTCCGAATCGGGAAGGTGCTGGATGGATGCAGGCAGGACGCAAACGGTTGAAGCGCTGGTGCGATGAATCCTCGCGCCGGCATCGGCCGGCGCGAGGACGCGGACTCAGCCTTCGTCGCGCCAGCGGCGCAGGCGGATCGCGCCGTACACCATCGCCGCGCCGATCGCCGCGCCGATCCACAAGTCGACCGTGGTCAGAGCGTGCAGGCTGCTGGTGACGTCGATGGACTGGGTCAGCGCGCCGGGGCCGCTCATCGCCGCGTCCTTGGCGCTGGCGGCGACGTGTTCGTTGAGGAACCAGGTGCCCGGGACTACGCTGAGCAGGCCGCGCAGACCGACCGTGTACCAGATCGCGCCGTGCGGGATCTCGATGCCCGGCATGATGTCCAGAAAGCTCACGAACACGCAGGCCAGCAGCGGGATCACCACCGCCCAGACGAAGGGCACGCTGCGCGCCCAGGCCGAGCACAGCATCAGCCAGCCCACCGTCGGCAGCGCCCACAGCGCGTACACCGGGATGGCCAGGACGATCTCGGCGATCAGTTGCAGCGGATGGGCCTGGGTGAAGATCGCCGATGCGCCGTCCACGCCGTTGAGCAACGCGGCCAGCCACGCCAGCACCCACATCACCAGACCGACCGCCAAGCCGATCACCGCCGCCAGCACCGGCGCCAGCACCAGCGCCCACAGCAGCTTGGACAGCACCGCCTGGGTGTCGGAGACCGGCAGCGACTTCCAGAACAGGATGCTGCGGTCCTTGCGTTCGTCGTAGATCGAGCCCAGGGCGTAGAAGAACACCACGAACACGAACACCGTGAACACCAGGCCCAGGCCGCCGGCCAGGGCCATGTCGCCGATTCCGCCGATCTTCTCGCCGCTGCCGGACATGTCGACGTTGACGCCGTCGGTACTGTCGGCGGCGACCTTGTGGAACAACACCGAACCCGCGATCACGCCGACCACGGCGAAACAGATCGCGATCGCGCCGGCGATCAGCGGGCCCCACAGGAAGCCGCCGCGATGCTCCCAGAACTCGCGCTTGAGCAGCATCTTGAAGATCTGCTGGGGCGGGAAAGCGGCCACCGCGCGCGGAGCGGTGCGATCGGTCATTTCGTCTGCGCCGGCATTCATGCGTAGGTCCCCTTCATGGTTGCGACGAACAGATCGGCCAGTCCGGGAGTGCGGATTTCGCCGAGGTCTTCCAGTTGCGTGGCGCTGACGCCGTCGAACAACATCACGGTCTTGCCGAACGGCAGCGCGCGTTCGTCCAGCGGGCCCAGGGTGCGGGCGTGTTCGGCCTTTTCGCGGTCGACCAGCACTTCGGTGAAACGCTCGCCGAGGTTTTCCATCGGACAATCCAGCACGATCTTGCCGTCGCGGATGAACATCACATCGGTGAGGATGTGTTCGATCTCCTCGACCTGATGGGTGGTGATGACGATGGTCTTGTTCTCGTCGAAGTAGTCCTCCAGCAGGCGCTGGTAGAACTGCTTGCGGTAGAGGATGTCCAGGCCCAGGGTCGGCTCGTCCAGCACCAGCAGGCGCGCGTCGATGGCCATCACCAGGGCCAGGTGCAGTTGCACGATCATGCCCTTGGACATTTCGCGGACCCGCATTTCCGGCTTGAGCTGGGTGCCGTGCAGGAAACGCTCGCACTTGGCGCGGTCGAAGCGCGGGTGGGTGCCGGCGACGAACTCGATCGCCTCGCGCACCTTCAGCCAGCGCGGCAGCACCGCGACGTCGGCGATGAAGCACACATCGCGCATCAGCTCATCGCGCTGGCTGCGCGGATCGCGGCCGAGCACCGAGAGCTGGCCTTCGAACGCGGTCAGGCCCAGGATCGCCTTGAGCGCGGTGGTCTTGCCGGCGCCGTTGGGGCCGATCAGGCCGACGATGCGGCCGGCGGGGATGTCGAAGCTGGTGTCGTTGAGCGCGAGCTTGTTCTTGTAGGCCTTGCGCAGGCCGCGCGCGGTGACGATGTGGCCCGGATCGATGTGGACGGCGTTGGTCATGGCGCGCCTGCCTTGTCGTCGTTGCCGCTGTGGTTGCCGGCAGCGCCGCCGCCGAGCAATTCCTGGGTGTTCAGGCCCAGCCGGGCGATGCGTTCGAGCACCAGCGGCCATTCCTCGCGCAGGAAGCGGTCGCGCTCGTTGAGGAGCAGTTTCCTTGCGGCTTCTTCGGTCACGTACATGCCCAGGCCTCGGCGTTTTTCGACCAGCGCCTCGTCGGCCAATTCCTGGTAGGCGCGCGAGACGGTGATGGGGTTGAGTTGGTATTCGGCTGCGACCTGCCGCACGGAGGGCAGGGCATCGCCGGGCTTGAGCACGCCGTCGAGCATCATCGCGACGACGCGCTCCTTGAGCTGGCGATAGATCGGAGCGCCGTCGCTCCATTGGATTGCGGTCATGGCTCAGCCCCGCGACAGGAAGGAGAAATAGGGCATAACGAGATTGCTTCGGTTGCGGCGCGAGGCGTTCCCGGCCTTGCGCTTGATTTCGGTGCGCGCCGGCTCCGCGGCGGCTTGGGGTTCGATGGCGCTGGCCATCGCGCTGAGATCGGCCACGTCGCGGGCCAGCAGGCCGGCGAAATCCGCCAGTTCGCTGGCGCTGGTGGCGCGTTCGAGTTGACTGGCGCTGGATTCGATCCGGCGCGCGGCGCCGCTGAGGTCGCCGGAACGGCTGCGGGCGCGTTCCAGGTAGTCGCGGTTGAAGCTGATCCGGGCCTTGACCGCGCCGAGGTCGAGTTCGATCGGGCGGGTCGCCGGGGCGTCGCCGGCGAACTGGACCAGGCCCTGGGCCGGAGCCGCGACCGGCGCCGGCAACGGAAGCATGATGACCAGGCCAAGAACCAAGGCGCCACCGGCGGCCATCAGGCCCGATATCGAGTTGTGAAGCTTGCGGTTCATGGGGTCATCCTGCTCGTTAGTGGGCCGGTGTTGTATGCAACTATAACACCTAAACACGCCGAGTCAACCGCCGCGTACCCAACTGAAGTCATACTTGGCCCGGTTCCGCCGAATCCCCATTGCTAACGGTGTCCGGCCGCGCCGCGGCCGCCTTTCACCGCCCAACCGAGCCCGCCCCCCATGACCTCGACCCTGCTCCCGCGCCCGCGCGCCCGCCGCGCCGCCGCTTCCGTCCTGCTGTTGGCCCTGGCCGCGACCGCCGGGGTCGCGTTCGCGGCCGGTTCCGGCCTGCTCGACCGCAGCTACCGCCCGCTGGCGGGCAAGCAGCCGGTCGATCTGGCCCGCACCTACGGCGGCGATGTCGTATTGGTGGTCAACACCGCCAGCAAATGCGGCTTCACCCCGCAATTCGAGGCCCTGGAAGGGCTGCACGCCAAGTACAAGGCCAAGGGCTTCGCCGTGCTCGGCTTCCCCTCGGGCGACTTCAAGGCCCAGGAATACGAGGACGAAAAGCAGATCCAGCAGTTCTGCACGCTGACCTACGGGGTCAAGTTCCCGATGTTCGAGAAGGTGCATGTGATCGGCGATCAGGCCACGCCGCTGTACAAGGATCTGAGCAAGGCCGCCGGCGAAGCGCCGAAATGGAACTTCCACAAGTATCTGATCGGCCGCGACGGCAAGCTGATCGCCAGTTACGGCAGCAAGGTCACGCCCGACGATCCCAGCGTGGTCGCTGCGATCGAGCGCGCCCTGGCGGTGCCCTCGGCCAAACCGGCGGCCAAGTCCGGCGCGGTCGGAAAATAAGCCCGCGGCGGCCCCCGCGGCGCCCGCCGCGCGCCGATTTGCGCGCGCGGTCGGGTTTCGCCGCCGCCGGTCGCGCCGACCGACGGAACTTCGGCGCTTGTCCGCCGTCACACTGGAACATTGCCGCTTGCGCCCATGCCCGCGACAATGGTGGGCTGGCGCCGCGCCGCGGCGGACCATTGGCTATCAGGACAAGCAACCAGGAGCTGGACCCCGATGAAGGCTTTCGTGCGCGGCGCAGCCGTGTTGATCACCACTGCAGCGCTGTACGGCGGCGCCGCTTCTGCTCAGGACAAAACCGTGCTCGCCAACGAACGCGAAAAAATCAGTTACGCCATCGGCCTGGACGTGGCGTCCTCGCTCAAGCCGGTCGGCCCGGACCTGGATTCGGCCGCGTTCGAACGCGCGCTCAAGAACGTCTTCGACGACGGCAAGCCGCTGATCACCCAGGATGAGGCGCGCACCGTCGACACCGCCCTGCGCGCGCGCATCGCCTCGCGCGAAGGCAAGCCGGTTCCGGGCGCCGCCCCGGGCGCGGCGCCGCCGGCGGTGGCCAAGGACAAGGTCGGCCTGCTGATCGGCACCTACATGGTCGGACCGGCGCTGAAGCAGATCAAAAACGAGATCGAGTTGCCGGTGCTGGTGCAGGCCGTGCGCACCTCGCTCAGCGGCGGCAAGGCGCTGCTGGCCGAAGGCGACGCGCGCACGGTGCTGACCAACTTCAGCGAGAAGATGCAGACCAAGCTCAAGGCCGAAGCGGCCGCGGCGGGGGAGAAGAACCTCACCGACGGCAAGGCGTTCCTGGAGAACAACAAGAAGGTCAAGGGCGTGTTCACCACCGGCTCGGGCCTGCAGTACATGATCCTGCGCCAGGGTTCGGGCGAGCGTCCCAAGCCGACCGACAAGGTCAGCGTGAACTACAAGGGCACGCTGCTCGACGGCAAGACCTTCGACAGCTCCTACGATCGCGGCCAGCCGGCCGAATTCCCGGTCAACGGCGTGATCCAGGGCTGGCAGGAAGGCCTGGCGATGATGCCGGTGGGCAGCAAGTTCAAGTTCTGGATCCCCTCGGAACTGGCCTACGGCCCCAACGGCGCGCCGCCGAGCATCGGTCCCAACTCGACTCTGACCTTCGAAGTCGAACTGCTCGACATTCTGTGATCCGCGCGGCCCGCGTCGCCGACGCGGGCCGTCCTAGCGTGGCGTTCAGCCGGTTTGCGGCAGTTTGTCCGACCGGCCCCGGCTGATGGCCTTGCGATTCCCACCTTCCAGTTATCCAGTCTCTCAGGAGTGCAGTTTGATGAAGCCTTTCATGCGCAACACCGCCCTCGCGATCGCCGTGGCCTCGATGGCGCTGTTCGCCGCCGGTTGCAACCAGGCCGACAAGCCGGCCGCCGACAAGGCCGCCGACGCCAAGAGCGGCGACAAGGCCGACCCCAAGGCCGCCGAAGTCAAGGCGCTGGGCGGCATGAAGACCGAGAAGGAACAAGACAGCTACCTGATCGGCATGGACATGGGCCGCTCGCTGGAACTGCTCAAGGACGATCTGGATATGGCCGTGCTGCAGAAGTCGATGCAGGCCAACATGAAGGGCGACAAGCCGCTGTTGAGCGATGAGGAAGCCCAGCAGATCCGTCAGCGCCTGCAGGAGAAAGTGCGCAACAAGCAGGTCGAGAAGATGGTCGCGATGGCCAAGAAGAACCAGGAAGAGGGCGAGAAATTCCTCGCCGCCAACGGCAAGAAGCCGGGCGTGGTGACCACCGCTTCGGGCCTGCAGTACCAGATGGTGACCGAAGGCAAGGGCGCCAAGCCCAAGGCCAGCGACACCGTGCGCGTGCACTACAAGGGCGCTCTGCTCGACGGCAAGACCTTCGACAGCTCCTACGATCGCAACGAGCCGGCGACGTTCCCGCTCGGCGCGGTGGTCCCGGGCTGGCAGGAAGGCATCGCGCTGATGCCGGTCGGCAGCAAGTTCAAGCTGTGGATCCCCAGCAAGCTCGGCTACGGCGAGCAGGGCACCCCGGGCGGCCCGATCGGTCCGAACGCGACCCTGGTGTTCGACGTGGAGCTGCTCGATATCGTCAAGGCCGACGCCCCGGCCGGCGGCCCGGAATCGGCGGCGATGGGCACCGGTCCCAAGACGCATTAATGGGTTGAGGCATCGGTAAGGCGGGAGTGGCATCGCGGGACCGAAGGGCAGGGGCCGTGGCGTGCGTCGCGTTCTACACGCGGCGCAGCTACAGTGCCCCGGCCCGGATCCGGTCCGCGGGCCACTCCCGTTTTGGTTTCCGGCGCTTGGTTTTCGAACGGTTCCGCTCCAGGTAATGAGTTCCCGGTTGCATCCTCGCTAGCAAGCCCGCTTCCACCCGCACAGAGAGTCAACGAATGCGCGTCACCATCTTCGGCACCGGTTATGTGGGCCTGGTTACCGGCACTTGCCTGGCCGATGTCGGGCACGACGTGGTCTGCGTCGATATCGACCAGGCCAAGGTCGAGGGCTTGAACCAAGGCGTGATCCCGATTTACGAGCCGGGGCTGGAGGCGATGGTCAAGGCCAATCACGCCGCCGGCCGTCTGCACTTCACCACCGACGCCGCCGGCGCGATCGCCCACGGCGATCTGATCTTCATCGCGGTCGGCACGCCGCCCGACGAAGACGGCAGCGCGGACCTGCGTTACGTGCTGGCGGTGGCCTCGACCATCGGCCGGCACATCGATCGCCCGGTGGTGGTGGTCAACAAGTCCACCGTGCCGGTCGGCACCGCCGACAAGGTCCAGGCGACCATCGCGCGCGAGCTGGAAACCCGTGGCGTGCAGGTGACTTTCGACGTCGCCTCCAATCCCGAATTCCTCAAGGAAGGCGATGCGGTCAACGATTGCATGCGCCCGGACCGCATCGTCATCGGCGCGTCCAATCTGGTCGCGGTGGAAAAGCTCAAGCGCTTGTACGCGCCGTTCAACCGCAATCACGAGCGCATCGTGATCATGGATCTGCGCTCGGCCGAGCTGACCAAGTACGCAGCCAACGCCATGCTCGCGACCAAGATCAGTTTCATGAACGAGATCGCCAACATCGCCGAGAAAGTCGGCGCCGACGTCGAGATGGTCCGCCAGGGCATCGGTTCGGACCCGCGCATCGGCTGGCACTTCATCTACCCCGGCGCCGGTTACGGCGGCTCGTGCTTTCCCAAGGACGTGCAGGCGCTGGCGCGCACCGCTCAGCAGCACGGCTATCAGGCGCGCCTGCTCGATGCGGTCGAGGCGGTCAACGACAGCCAGAAGGGCCATCTGTTCGAGCTGATCCAGCGTCATTACGGCGGCGACATCAGCGGCAAGACCTTCGCCGTGTGGGGCCTGGCGTTCAAGCCCAACACCGACGACATGCGCGAGGCGTCCAGCCGCAAACTGCTGGCGCAACTGTGGGCGGCCGGCGCGCGCGTGCGCGCCTACGACCCGGAGGCCAGCGAAGAGGCCGAGCGGATCTTCGGCGAGCGCGAGGATCTGGTCCTGTGCGACTCGGCCCGCGCCGCGCTGGCCGACGCCGACGCGCTGGTGGTGGTGACCGAATGGAAGCAGTTCCGCAGCCCCGATTTCGTCCGCGTGCGCCAGGCCCTGGCCGACGGCGTGATCTTCGACGGACGCAACCTGTACCATCCCGATGAGGTCGAAGCGGCCGATCTGGCCTATTACGGCATCGGTCGCGGCCGTTCGATCCTGATCGACGGCGATTGAGCCTTCCTTTCAGTTCCGCCCGTCAGTTCATTTCACGCCGATCACGGATCCATCGTTTTGTCCGATACCGAACTCCAGCAGCGCCTGATCGATCTGGAAACGCGCGTCGCGTTCCAGGAGCATGCGCTGACCGAACTCAGCGATGCCCTGGCCGCCGCGCGCAGCGAAGAGGCGCGCAACTCGTTGCTGCTGTTTCGCGCGCTCGATGAGATCAAGCACCTGCGCGCCGCCATGGCGGCCAGCCCGCTGACCGGCGACGCCGCCAGCGAACCACCCCCGCCGCATTACTGATTACCGAGCAATGAGCGACACTCTCCGCGACCAATTGCTGGGTCTGGGCTTCAAGCCCGCGCCCAAGCCCGAACGTACCGAACGCCGCGCCGACGATCGCCGCGGCGGCAACAAACCCGGCGAAAACAAGCCCGGCGAAGGCCGTCGCGGCGACAATCGCGGCGCCGGCAAGCCGCAGCAGCGCGCCGACGGCGCGCGCCGCGAGGATGCGCGCAAGCCGGGCGAACAGCGTCCGGGCGGCCGCCCGGGGCAAAAACCCGCGGACGCCCGCCGCCCCGGCAAGCCGGGGCAGGGCCGTTCGGGCCATTCGGGCAAGCCCGGCAGCCGCGAAGACATCGATCTGGCCAAGGCCTATGCGATCCGCGCCCAGCGCGAGAAAGACGAGCGCATCGCCGCCGAACAGGCCAAGCAGGAAGAAGCGCGGCTGCGCCGCGAGGCGCGCGCCAAGCTGGCCGAACTGGTGAAGGATCAGGGCCTGAACGTGGCCGATGCCGACATCGCCCGGCATTTCCCTTACGGCGGCAAGATCAAGCGCGTCTACGTCACCGCCGAACAACTCAAGCAGCTCAACGCGGGCGAGCTCGGCGTGCTGCAGCTGGAAGGCCGCTACGTGCTGGTGACCGCGGCGATGCTGGAGCAGGCCGAAGCGGTGTTCGCGCCGGCGGTGGCGCTGAAGGTCGATCCCAACGCCACGGCCGAGGAAGATCCTTACGCCGATCCGCAGTACCGCGTGCCCGACGATCTGGTCTGGTAAACGCCGCGGCCGTCGCCGCGCTCGTGCGCGGCGGCGCTGGGCTGTCGTTTCAGGCGCCGACCGCGCGCGCCAACGTCGACGGCGCGTCGCCCTCGCGCTGCTCCGGCGCGATCGTATCGATCATCGCCGCGATCGCCTGGGCGGTGTCCAGCGGGCGTTCCATCGGGAACAAATGCCCGCCCTCGACCCAGGCCCAACGCGGGCCGACCAGCCGCCGGGTCGCCGCCGAGCCGGCGTTGCGCAGTTCGCGCGAACGGGTGCCGGCGAGAAAACCCACCGGGAACCGCAGCTTCGGCGTCAGCCCGCTCAGTGAGGTAGTCGGCAGGCTGCGGTAGATCCGATATTCGATGTCGCGGTCGAACGCCAACTCGCGCGCGCCGTCGGCGGCCGCGCGGGTGCCGTGTTCGACATAGTCGTTGAGCACCCGCGTGTCCCAGCGCGCGAAGGTCGGCTTGGCCAGAAAATGCTCGCGCACCGCGGCGCGGTCGGGCCAATGCTTGCGCCGCTGCAAGGTCGCGCGGGTCGGCATCACCAGATTGTCCAGGCCGGTGCGGCGACCGAGCGAAACCAGGTGCGCGCGCCAGCCGGCGATCAGCGGCGAGTCGAGCATCACCACGCCCGCCAGCCGCGGCGCGATCGCGCTCTCGGCCAGGCGATGGGCGGCGAGCAGGCTCAGATACCCGCCCAGCGAATGGCCGACCAGCCAGATCCGCCGCGCGTTGCCGGCCGCGGCCTGCACCCGCGCGGCCAGTTCCTCGACCAGGTGCGGCCAGTCCAGGGTCACCGGATAGCGCGGGTCGTGGCCGATCCGCTCCGGCCGTTCGATCCGGAAGCGCGCGGCCAGGGCGTCGAGCATCACCCCGTAAACCGGGGCGGGGAAGCCGTTGGCGTGGGAAAACAGCAGGAGATCGGACATGCGCGCCGGGTCTGGGGAAGGGCGGCCGGATCGGCCCGCCGCACGGGGACGGGCGAAACATACCATTGCGTACTGTTTGGCGATAGCGCGCCGCGCGCAGATCCGGCGATCCGCGCCGCCGGCGGTCGCCGGCGCGCCCCGTCGCGGCCTGGGAGACCCGCGCCGCCTAGCATTCACTGCACGCCGCCGGCAGTCGCGGCCGGCTCGGACCGCGGCCATGGACGGCGTGCAAGCCGCTCGACTTCATCAACGAAAAGGAATTTCATGCGACTGATCCCGATGGCGGGCCTGGCACTGACCGGTCTGCTGCTGAGCGCCAACGCGTTGGCCTGCGACACCATCCTCGATCCGCAGCGAGTGACGATTTTCGGCCCGGGCAAGTTCTGCCTCAGCGCTAACCGCAGCGTGCCCATCGACATCTCCGGCTCGGACGTCGAACTCGATTGCCGCGGCCGCACCCTCACCAACCGGCCGGCCAACGGCGGCCCCGCAGGCGCGGTATTCGGCATCCGGGTCAGCCCGGGCACCAAGGTCACGGTGCGCAACTGCCGTGTCGACGGTTTCCCGATCGGCATCGACATGAACACGCAGGCCGGCGGCCAACTGTTGAACAACACCGTGCTGCGCGCCCAGGACACGCCGATCGTGGTCCGCGGCGACAATCATGACCCCAGCGCCGAGCCCAACCGGGTGGTCGGCAATCGCGTGATCGGCTTCCCCAGCGACGGCATGCAGCCTTCGCCGCCGGGGCCGGCGCTGCGTCTGCTGGGGCTGCCGCGCGCGGTCATCAGCAACAACGTGGTCGCCGGTTACAACGGCAACGTCGGCCTGGAGTTGTGGGATTCGGCCGATGCGCAACTGATCGGCAATCAGTTCCTGGACTTCGATTCCAGCCACATGATCCGCTTGAATCAATCGCCGCGGGTGCGGGTGGTGCACAACACCATCATGTCGCGCCAGGGCGGGGTGATCCACGGTCTCAGCGGCGCGGTGGATGCCACCTGCGTGGAGAACGTGTTCGTCAACACGGTGCGTTCGGGCTTCTCCGACTGCGCGGTCACCCGCTACAACATCGAGCGGCCGCAGCCGCCGACCGGGCCGTAATCGCGTCCGGCGGCGCGGTTGGCCGCTGGCGCATCGGCAACGTCGCGGCGCATGCCGCGGCGTTGTCGGCGGTGTAGGGCTGGGGCTTGCCGCGCGACGGCGCGCTCAGTCGAAGGTTTCGCTCAGCAGTTGCCGCGAGCGATGGCCCAGCTCGCGCACCGTCGACACGCCCAAGTCGCGGATGATGCGCTGGGTGCGATGCGGCAGCGGCGATTCGTCGATGTCGTGCGGGGCGATGTTCTTGCCCGGAACGCCCGGCAAAAACTCGATGCCGGCGGCGTGATAGCAGTGCTGGACCAGGGCCGAGCAGTACAACGCGCCTTCCTTGGCCAGCAGGTTGCTGCGCTTGCGCAGGCGGCGGCTGTGCATTGCCATCAAGGTGCCGACCAACTCGCTGATCGAATAACTCGACAGACCGGCCAGCAGGTCCAGCCCGGCGATCTGCACCTTGCGCAGTTGCTCATCGCTCAGGCCGAAATCCAGGATCGCGATGTTCGGGAACGCTTCGGCGTCGTAGTAGCGCTCGACCCGGTTCTCCTGCACGCCCAGGCGGATCTGCTTGTAGCGCAGGTCCAGGTCGGACTCGATCACCCACCAGTGGCCGTCGATGCGCCGCTCGCTGAACATGAAGGCGTGCGACCACAGGCTGCGGTGGCCGTCCTCGGTCAGCGGCGACTGCGCCTTGCGGATCAGCTTGTTGATGAAGTCGCGTCCGCCGCACAGGCCGATGCGGCCGGGGCCGGCGTGTTTCTCGATGAAGGCGGCGTTGCCGCGCGGATCGGAAGATTCGTCGTCGGCGACGTCTTCAGGCAGGAGGATTTCGCTCATCCGTGCAGCTCTCGTATCGGTCCGGTGGAATCGGGCGGCGCCGCGCCCGGTCGGGCGCGGGCGGCGGCCGTCATTCCGGATCGTAATCCAGATTCGAGGCCAACCAGCGCTCGGCCTGGGCCAGGCTCACGCCCTTGCGGCGGGCGTAGTCCTCGACCTGTTCCTTGTTGACCCGGCCGACCACGAAGTACTGGCTGCCCGGATGGCTGAAGTAATAGCCCGAGACCGCCGCGGCCGGGTACATGGCGAAGCTTTCGGTCAGTTCCAGAGTGGTGTGGGCGGTGGCGTCGAGCATCTGGAACAGGCGCGCCTTCTCGCTGTGCTCCGGGCAGGCCGGATAGCCCGGGGCGGGGCGGATGCCGCGGTAGCCTTCGTCGATCAGCGCTTCGTTGTCGAGGGTTTCGTCGCTGACGTAACCCCAGAATTCCTTGCGCACGCGCTGGTGCAGCCGCTCGGCCAGCGCCTCGGCGAAACGGTCGGCCAGGGCCTTGACCATGATCGCGTTGTAGTCGTCGTGATCGGCCTCGAAGCGCGCCACATGCGGCTCGATGCCGATGCCGGCGGTGACGGCGAAGGCGCCGATCCAGTCCTGGCGGCCGCTGTCCTTGGGGGCGATGAAGTCGGCCAGGCAGAAATCGGGGCGGTCGACGGGTTTGTCGGCTTGTTGGCGCAGGAAGTGGAGGCGAGTGGTTGCGCCCAGTTCCTGGCTGCCTTGGCTCCTTCCGCTTGCGGGAGAAGGTTGGGATGGGGGCGTGCCATTGGTTGCGTCGTGCGAGCCCTCGCCCGCGAGCGGTAGCTCAGCGTTGGCGACGGATAGGTCCACGTCGACATCGTCGCCGACGGAGTTCGCCGGCCAGATGCCGAACACGGCCTTGGCCTTGATCCACTTCTCCGCAACCAGTTGCTTGAGCATCTTGCGCGCGTCGCGGTACAGCTCGCTGGCCTGGGTGCCGACGATCTCGTCGGTCAGGATGGCGGGGTAACGCCCGGCCAGTTCCCAGGTGTTGAAGAACGGCGTCCAGTCGATGTACTCGACCAGTTCCTCCAGCGGATAGTCGTCGAACACGTGCACGCCCAAGCGCTTGGGCGCGGGCGGGACGTACTCGTTCCAGCCGCCGTCGAAACGCTGGCCGCGCGCCTTCTCCAGCGACACCAGCCGCTTGCCGTCGCCGCGGTTCTTGTGGCGCTCGCGGATTTCCGCGTAGTCCGAGGCGTTGGCGGCGACGAAGGGTTCGCGCAGTTCGATCGAGATCAGCGACTGGGCCACGCCGACCGCGCGCGACGCGTCCTTGACCCAGATCGTCGGCGACTTGTAATGCGGGTCGATCTTCAGCGCGGTGTGCGCGCGCGAGGTGGTCGCGCCGCCGATCAGCAACGGCATGGTGAAGCCCTGGCGCTGCATTTCGCGGGCGACGTGGCTCATCTCTTCCAGCGAAGGCGTGATCAGGCCCGACAGGCCGATCAGGTCGGCGTTCTCGGCCTTGGCCCGATCCAGGATGGTCTGCGCCGGCACCATCACGCCCAGGTCGACCACCTCGAAGTTGTTGCAGGCCAGCACCACGCCGACGATGTTCTTGCCGATGTCGTGCACGTCGCCCTTGACCGTGGCCATGACGATCTTGCCGTTGGACTTGCCGACATCGCCGGTGCGCAGCTTCTCGGCCTCGATATACGGCAGCAGGTAGGCGACCGCTTTCTTCATCACCCGCGCGGACTTGACCACCTGCGGCAGGAACATCTTGCCCGCGCCGAACAAGTCGCCGACCACGTTCATGCCCGACATCAGCGGGCCTTCGATCACGTCCAGCGGGCGCGCGGATTCGATCCGCGCCGCCTCGGTGTCTTCTTCGATCCATTGGTCGATGCCGTGGACCAGCGCGTGGCTCAGGCGATCGCGCACCGGCTTGTCGCGCCAGCGCAGGTCTTCGACCTTTTTCTCGCCCTTCTTGCCCTTGAAGCGGTCGGCGATCTCCAGCAGCCGCTCGGTGCCGTCGGCGCGGCGATTGAGCACCACGTCCTCGACCCGCTCGCGCAGCTCCGCGTCCAGATCGTCGTACAGCGGCAGGCCGCCGGCGTTGACGATGCCCATGTCCATGCCGGCCTTGATCGCGTGGTACAGAAACACCACGTGGATCGCCTGACGCACCACTTCGTTGCCGCGGAAGGAGAACGAAACGTTGGAGACGCCGCCGGAGATATGGCTGAAGGGAAAGCGCCGCTTTAGCTCGCGGGTGGCCTCGATGAAGTCGACCGCGTAGTTGTTGTGTTCTTCGATGCCGGTGGCGATGGCGAACACGTTCGGGTCGAAGATGATGTCTTCGGGCGGAAAACCGATCTGTTCGGTCAGCAGCTTGTAGGCGCGCGAGCAGATCTCGACCTTGCGGTCGATGCTGTCGGCCTGGCCGACCTCATCGAAGGCCATCACCACCACCGCCGCGCCGTAACGCCGCACCAGCCGCGCCTGACGCAGGAATTCGGCTTCGCCTTCCTTCATCGAGATCGAGTTGACGATGCCTTTGCCCTGAAGGCACTTCAACCCGGCTTCGATCACCGTCCACTTGGAGCTGTCGACCATCACCGGAATGCGGGCGATGTCGGGCTCGGCGGCGATCAGGTTGAGGTAGGCGACCATCGCCGCTTCCGAATCGAGCAGGCCCTCGTCCATATTGACGTCGAGCACCTGCGCGCCGTTCTCGACCTGCTGGCGCGCGACCACGATGGCCTCATCGAAGCGGCCTTCCAGGATCAGCTTCTTGAACTGCGCGCTGCCGGTGACGTTGGTGCGTTCGCCGACGTTGACGAAGTTGCTTTCCGGGGTGATCTGCAACGGCTCCAGGCCGCTGAGGCGGGTTTGGCGGGGAAGGGCTGAGGTCATTGCTTGGCGTTCTTCGTGGTTCTTCGCTGTTTTTGCTCGTCATTCCCGCGCAGGCGGGAATGACGGTAGGCAAGGTGCGCGGCGGATCGGATTAACTCACGCCGCCACATCGACCAACTGCAACGGCTTGCGCGGCTCCACCCCCTCGACCACCGCCGCGATCGCCGCGATATGCGCCGGCGTCGTCCCGCAGCAACCGCCGACCAGGTTCAACAACCCGGCGCGGGCGAATTCGCCCAGCACCGCGGCCATGTCCTCCGGGGTTTCGTCGTAACCGCCGAACGCGTTGGGCAGACCGGCATTGGGGTGGGTGCTGATGTTGGCGTCGGCGATCTGCGCCAGCACGTCGATGTGCACGCGCAGGTCCTTGGCGCCGAGCGCGCAGTTCAGGCCGATCGCGACCGGCTGGGTGTGGCGCACCGAATACCAGAACGCTTCCGCGGTCTGGCCCGACAAGGTGCGGCCCGACGCGTCGGTGATGGTGCCGGAGATCATCACCGGCAAGCGCGCGCCGCGCGCGTCGAAGGCTTCCTCGATCGCGAACAACGCGGCCTTGGCGTTGAGCGTGTCGAAGATGGTCTCGACCATGATTACGTCGGCGCCGCCGTCGATCAGACCGTCGGTGGCTTCGCGATAGGCGATGCGCAATTCGTCGAAGGTGATCGCGCGATAGCCGGGACGGTTGACGTCCGGGCTCAGCGAAGCGGTGCGGCTGGTCGGGCCGAGCACGCCGATCACGTAGCGCGGCTTGGCGATGCCGGCGGCGGCGTCGCGCGCCTCGGCCTCGTCGCAGGCCTTGCGGGCCAGGCGCGCGCCTTGCTCGTTGAGCTCGCGCGCCAGATGTTCCAGCCCGTAGTCGGCCAGCGAGATGGTGGTCGAGTTGAAGGTATTGGTTTCGATCAGATCCGCGCCGGCGGCGAGGTACTCGGCGTGGATGCCGCCGATGATGTCGGGCCGGGTCAGGGTCAGCAGGTCGTTGTTGCCGCGCTGGTCGTGCGCGCAGCCGCAGCCCTCGCCGTGGGCGTGCTCGCCGCCGTGCTCGTCGCGCGGCGCGTACAGGCGGTCGTAGCCTTCGGCGAAGCGCTCGCCGCGGTAGTCGGCTTCTTCCAGCGAATACTGCTGGATCATCGTGCCCATCGCGCCGTCCATGATCAGGATGCGCCGCGCCAGCCCGTCCAGCAGGGCCTGGGCGCGTTCGGGATTGATCCACGGTAACGGTTTCATCGGCGGCTCCTTACTTCTTGGCCGGCTTGCGCGCAGGTTCGCCGCCAGGCTTGCGCGCCATCAGCGCGATCACTTCGAAATGCGGCGGCCGGCGTTCGCGGGTGACGGTCTGGCAGCTGACGATGTCGAAGCCGGCCTTGGTCGCGAACTTCTGCAGGTCTTTCTCGGCGAAGCCCAGATTGACGTGGCCGAAGGCTTCGACCGCGCCGCGGTGTTCGTGCTTGGCCAGGCTGGTCAGCAACACCCGCCCGCCCGGACGCAGCACCCGCGCGGCCTCGGCCACGGCCTGGCCCGGGTGCTCGGCGTAGGTGAGCGCGTGCATCAGCACCACCAGATCGAAGGTCTCGCTGTCGAACGGCAGCGCGTGCATGTCGCCCTCGCGCACTTCCACGTTCTTGAGCTTGCGCAGACGCTCGGAGGCGGCGGCGACGACCTTGGTGCTGGCGTCCAGGCAGATATAGCGGTGCGAATGCGGGGCCAGCAGCTCGGCCAGCACGCCGTCGCCGGAGGCGATGTCGAGCACGTCGCCGGGTTGCAGCAAGGGCAGGGCCGAGCGCGCCAGCGCTTCCCAGGTGCGGCCGGGCGAGTAGTGGCGCTCCATGTCGCCGGCCACCGAATCGGCCCAGTTCTGGTCGGAGGCGCGCATCGCCAGCACCGCCGGCACCCGTTCGGCGTCCTGGCGCAGCAGCGGATCGTCGCTGCCGGTGCTCAGGGTCTGCCACAGCGCATGCTGGGCCTGGTCCAGCGCGCCCTCATCGAAACGGTAATAGGCCGACACCCCGGCGCGGCGGTCGCGCACCAGCCCGGCTTCCTTGAGCTTGGACAGGTGGGTGGAGACGCGCGGCTGGGCCAGGCGGGTGATCGCCGACAGCTCGGCCACGGTCAGCTCCTCGCGTTCGAGCAGGGTCAGCAGACGCACACGGGTGGCGTCGGCGAATACTTTCAAGCGGGACGACCAGCCTTCTAGATCCATGAGAGTTACGTAACCGTTTGAAAGAGACGAAAGCAGGAGAGGGGACTAGGAATTCAAAACCACGACGAATCGCCATCGAAGCGGCGAACACGAGCCGCCGAATCAACATCGCAGCGGGGCCAACAGCTCGAACCGCGACCCAATGGCTGACACCCAGCCCCGACCGCCACCCAGCCCGCCGACACTGCCTTCCATCAACGTATCGCGATATAGCGATAAGTGTGGTGTCCCAAGCCCCCAAGGTCAAGTCGTGATGCGCCGCAGCAAATATCGCCGCGATCCGGACACCGTCTGAAACCCGACTGAAAGCGCCCCGCCCGAACGCCAGATCCGGGCAGCCCGATGGGTGGGGTTATTCGGCGCGCACGGCTACAATTCGCATTCGCGACTCGCCGAATGGGTCGCGGGCCCTGACGCGGGCCGGAAGTACCGCTCTGGCGCCCCCGCGGCGACGGCGCGGCCCGGGCCGCCGAAGACGCAATCACCACCAGCAATCACCACACGAAGAGGTGCCGACGTGGATTTTGGCTTTACCGAAGAGCAGTTGATGATCCAGGACGTGGCGCGCCGTATCGCCCAGGAGAAGATTGCTCCCAGCGCCGAGCACCACGATCAGACCGGCGAGTTCCCGCTGGAGAACATCCGCACCCTCGGCGAGAACGGCCTGATGGGCATCGAAGTGCCGGCCGAGTACGGCGGCGCCGGGATGGACCCGATTTCCTACGTGCTGGCGATGGTCGAGATCGCCGCCGGCGACGCCGCCCACTCGACCATCGTGTCGGTGAACAATTCGCTGTTCTGCAACGGCATTCTCAAGTTCGGCACCGAAGCGCAGAAGCAGCTGTACGTGCGCGCGATCGCCGAAGGCCGCGAAATCGGCGCGTTCGCGCTGACCGAGCCGCAGTCCGGTTCCGACGCCACCGCGATGCGCTGCAAGGCGGTCAAGCAGGCCGACGGCAGCTTCGTCATCAACGGCAAGAAGAGCTGGATCACCTCCGGCCCGGTGGCCAAGTACATCGTGCTGTTCGCGATGACCGACCCGGACAAGGGCGCGCGCGGCATCACCGCGTTCATGATCGACACCGCCAAGCCCGGTTTCCACCGCGGCAAGACCGAGCCCAAGCTCGGCATCCGCGCCTCGGCCACCTGCGAAATCGAGTTCGAGAACTACGTGGCCGCCGCCGAAGACGTGCTCGGCGATGAGGGCCACGGCTTCAAGATCGCCATGGGCGTGCTCGACGCCGGCCGCATCGGCATCGCCAGCCAGGCCATCGGCATCGCCCGCGCCGCGTACGAGAAGACCCTGGAATACGTGCGCGAACGCAAGGCTTTCGGCCAGCCGATCGGCGCGTTCCAGATGACCCAGGCCAAGATCGCCGACATGAAGTGCAAGCTCGACGCGGCCCTGCTGCTGACCTTGCGCGCGGCCTGGCAGAAGGGCCAGACCGAGAAGCACGGCGGGCGTTTCAGCAACGAGGCGGCGATCGCCAAGCTCACCGCTTCCGAAGCGGCGATGTGGATCGCCCACCAGGCCGTGCAGATTCACGGCGGCATGGGCTACTCCAAGGAAATGCCGCTGGAGCGCTACTTCCGCGACGCCAAGATCACCGAAATCTACGAAGGCACCAGCGAGATCCAGCGTCTGGTCATCGCCCGCAACGAAACCGGTTTGCGCTAAGCCCGCGATGAAACGCTTCGGTTCTTCCAGGCCCACCGCCTGTCCTGAGGACGGCGGCCAGGGTGCGCGCGGTTCGAAGCTTGCTGTCGTACACGGCCCGCGCCAGAGCGCGCGCGGCCGCGTCGGCGCATCGCTCGATTACGGCGCCGCCCTGATTGCCGCCAGCGGTAAACGTATCGTTCAAGGCTCCGCTCCCAAGCTGTAACCCTTTCTGGCCCACGCAAACGCGTGGGCCTCATTCCATCCGGATCTCAAAACGTTCCCATGAGCACTAAACCCAAAGCTTCCAAGTCCGAACCGACCAAACGCAACGCCGCCAAACCGGCCGTGAAGTCGGCTTCGGCCAAGCAAGCCCCGGTCAAGAAGACGGCCAAATCCGAACCCGCGCCGGCCGCGGCCAAGCGCGCCAAGTCGGCGCCGCCGGTCGACGCGCAGGCGGTGAACCTGGAGCCGATCATCGCGGCGATGCGCAAGCGCCTGCCCAAGGCGCGCCACGCCGAGGCCGAAGCCTTCGCCCACGCGTTCTACAAGCGCATGAGCATCGACGAATTGCCGCAGCACCAGCCCGAAGGCTGGGCCGCGCTGGCGGCGGACTTCCTCGACTACGCGCGCGACCGCAAGCCGGGCAACGCGCTGGTGCGCTTGTTCAACCCGACCCTGAAGTCGCATGGCTGGGAATCGCCGCACACCGTGCTGCAGATCGCCAACGACGACATGCCGTTCCTGGTCGATTCGGTGACCATGGCGCTGGCCGACCAGGGCATCGGCGTGCACGTGCTCGGCCATCCGGTGGTGACCTTCCAGCGCGACAAGGCCGGCAAGCTGCTGGCGGTCGGGCAGGGCGTGGCCGAATCGCTGATGCACCTGGAAATCGATCGCCAAACCGCCGAATCGGCAGCCAAGATCAAGCAGGCGCTGGACGTGGTGCTGGCCGACGTGCGCGCGATCGTGCGCGACTGGGCGCAGATGCGCGACAAGATGAATCAGGTCGCCGACGGTCTGCCCGCGCAGAACCTGCCGATCGATCAGGACGGCAAGCTGGAAGCGCAGGCGTTCCTGCACTGGGCCGCGGAAAACCACTTCACCTTCCTCGGCTATCGCGAGTACGAAGTGGTCAAGCTCGGCGGCAGCGAAGTGCTGCGCGCGATCAAGGACAGCGGCCTGGGCCTGCTGCGCGGCAAGGAAGTCGGCAAGCCGCGCCTGCTGACCTCGCTGGCGGCGCACTACATGCCGCAGTCCGGCGCGGTCGACGCGCTGATCCTGACCAAGACGAATGCGCGTTCCACCGTGCACCGTCCGGGTTACATGGACTACATCGGCGTGCTGAGCTTCGACGCCCAGGGCCGTCCGACCGGCGAAAAGCGCTTCCTCGGCCTGTACACCTCCAGCGCCTACAACCGCCGCCCCTGGGACATCCCGCTGGTGCGTCAGCGCCATGCCTACGTGATGCAGCAGTCCGGCCTGGCGCCCGACAGCCACAGCGGCAAGGCCCTGCGCCACGTGCTGGAAACCCTGCCGCGCGATGAGCTGTTCCAGTCCAGCGAGGACGAACTGCTCAAGACCACCTCGGGCATCCTCGGCCTGCAGGAACGCGTGCGCAGCAAGCTGTTCCTGCGCCGCGACCGTTACGGCCGCTATTTCTCCGGCCTGGTCTACATCCCGCGCGAGCGCTTCAACACCGACGTGCGTCTGCGGGTGGAGGCGATGCTCAAGGACAAGCTGCACGGCGAGCACATCGACACCACCGTGCACATCGGCGAGTCGCCGCTGGCGCAGTTGCACTTGATCGTGCGGCCGAAGTCGGGCGACGCGGTCGAGATCGACAACGCCGCGATCGAAGCCGAGCTGACCGAGATCGTGCGCAACCGCCAGGACGAACTGCGCGATGCGCTGGTCCGCGCCAACGGCGAACAACAAGGCCTGGCCCTGGCCAGCCGCTACGGCCGCGCCTTGCCGGCCGGCTACATCGAAGAAGTCTCCGCCGGCGTGGCCGCGCAGGACATCGCCCATCTCGCCGCCCTGACCGGTCCGGACGATCTGCGCCTGAGCCTGTGCCGCACCCGTCAGGGCGAGGGCGGCCTGCGCTTCAAGTTCTACCGCCAGCTCGACGACATCCCCTTGTCGGACGCGCTGCCGATGATGGAGAACATGGGCCTGCGGGTGATCTCCGAGCACCCCTACCGCCTCAATGTCGACAACCAGCCGGTCTACATCCAGGACTTCGAAGTCGAGACCGCCAACAACGACATCGACGTCGACCGCCTGGACGAAACCTTCGAGGACGCCTTCGCCCAGATCTGGCGCGGCAACGCCGAGAACGACGGCTTCAACCGCCTGATCCTCACCGCCAACCTGTCCTGGCGCCAGGTGGCGATGCTGCGCGCGTACTGCAAGTACCTGCTGCAGGTCGGCGTGCCGTTCTCGCAGAGCTACGTGGAAGAAACCTTCAGCCGCTATCCGCTGCTGGCGCGTTTGCTGGTGGAACTGTTCGAAGCCCGCTTCGATCCGTGCACCGGCAGCGAGAGCAAGGACGAAATCAAGGCCGGCCAGGAGCGTCTGGTCCAGCAGTTCGACACCTTGTCCGGCGGCGACGCGGCGGTGATGAGCGCGCTCAAGCCGGTCATCGACGCGCGCAGCGGCAAGCGCGATCAGCAGGCCCAGGCCACCATCGAAGCGATCAAGGCGCTGCTCGACCGCGTCTCCAGCCTGGATGAAGACCGCATCCTGCGCAGCTTCGTCGGCGTGATCACCGCGACCCTGCGCACCAGCTACTACCAGACCGCCGCCGACGGCTCCGAGCGCGGCTACGTCAGCTACAAGTTCGATTCGGCCAACGTGCCGGACCTGCCCAAGCCGCGCCCGTACCGCGAAATCTTCGTCTACGGTCCGCGCGTGGAAGGCGTGCACCTGCGCTTCGGCCCGGTCGCCCGCGGCGGTTTGCGCTGGTCCGACCGCCGCGAAGACTTCCGCACCGAGGTGCTGGGTCTGGTCAAGGCGCAGATGGTCAAGAACACCGTGATCGTGCCGGTCGGCTCCAAGGGCGGCTTCTTCGCCAAGCGTCCGCCGATCGGCGGCGACCGCGACGCGGTCCTGGCCGAGGGTATCGCCTGCTACAAGATGTTCATCAACGGCCTGCTCGACATCACCGACAACATCGTCGACGGCAAGATCGTCGCGCCGAAGAACGTGGTCCGTCACGACAACGACGATCCGTACTTGGTGGTCGCCGCCGACAAGGGCACCGCGACCTTCTCCGACATCGCCAACGGCATCGCCGCCGAGCACAAGTTCTGGCTCGACGACGCCTTCGCCTCGGGCGGTTCGGTCGGTTACGACCACAAGGGCATGGGCATCACCGCCAAGGGCGCGTGGGAGTCGGTCAAGCGCCACTTCCGTTCGCTCGGCCGCGACAGCCAGACCCAGGACTTCACCACCGTCGGCATCGGCGACATGTCCGGCGACGTGTTCGGCAACGGCATGCTGCTGAGCAAGCACATCCGCCTGCTGGCCGCGTTCGACCACCGCCACATCTTCCTCGACCCGAACCCGGACGCGGCCAAGACCTTCGTCGAGCGCGAGCGCATGTTCAAGCTGCCGCGTTCGAGCTGGGACGACTACAACAAGGCGCTGATCAGCAAGGGCGGCGGCGTGTACCCGCGTTCGGCCAAGTCGATCCCGCTGTCGCCGGAGATCAAGGCCGCGCTCGGCATCGAGGGCAACGCCACCGCGATGAGCCCGGTCGAGCTGATGAGCGCGATCCTCAAGGCGCCGGTCGATCTGCTGTGGAACGGCGGCATCGGCACCTACGTCAAGGCCAGCAGCGAATCCAACAGCGATGTCGGCGACCGCGCCAACAACGCGCTGCGCGTCAACGGCGGCGAGCTGCGCTGCAAGATGGTGGGCGAGGGCGGCAACCTGGGCCTGACCCAGCTCGGCCGCATCGAAGCGGCCCAGCACGGCGTGCTGCTCAACACCGACTTCATCGACAACTCCGCCGGCGTGGACACCTCCGACCACGAGGTCAACATCAAGATACTGCTCAACGGGCAGGTGCAGGCCAAGAAGCTCACGCTGCCCGAGCGCAACAAGCTGCTGGCGTCGATGACCGACGAAGTGGCCGATCTGGTGCTCAACGACAACTACCGCCAGAACCAGGCGATCAGCCTGATGGAGCGGATGAGCCTGTCGCGCCTGGGTTCCAAGCTGCACTTCATCCGCACCCTGGAATCGCAGGGCCTGCTCGACCGTCAGATCGAGTTCCTGCCCAGCGACGCGGAGATCGCCGAGCGCAAGTCGCGCGGCCAGGGCCTGACCCGTCCGGAACTGTCGGTGCTGCTGTCGTACTCCAAGCTCGTCGCGTTCCAGCAGATGCTGGACTCCGACGTGCCGGAAGACCCGTACCTGTCGAAGGAACTGGTGCGCTACTTCCCGGAACCGCTGCAGGCCAAGTACGCCAAGGCGATGGAAAACCACCGTCTGAAGCGCGAAATCATCGCCACCGCGGTGACCAACTCGACCATCAACCGGATGGGCGCGACCTTCCTGCTGCGCATGCAGGAAGACAGCGGCCGCACCCCGGGCGAGGTCGCCAAGGCCTTCACCATCACCCGCGAGACGCTGGACGCGCGCGAGTTGTGGGCGCAGATCGACGCGCTCGACGGCAAGGTCGCCGAGTCGACCCAGATCGACGCGCTGCAGGTGATCTGGAACCTGCAACGTTCCTTCACCCGTTGGCTGCTGTCGCGTCCCGGCGCGATTCCGGACATCACCACCGCGGTCGCCCGTTACCACGACGGCTTCAAGAACATCCGCGCCGGCCAGGGCATCCTCGGCGACGGCGAGCGTCCGGCCCACGATGCCGCCTACGCCGACTGGAAGGCCAAGGGCGTGCCCGAAGCGCTGGCCGCGCAGTTGGCGGCGTTGCCGTACCTGGAGCCGAGCTGCGACATCATCGAACTGGCGCGCGAGCGCAAGCTCAAGCCGGTGGACGTGGCCAAGGTCCACTTCCGTCTGGGCGAAGCGCTGCGTCTGCCGTGGCTGCAGGAGCAGATCGACGCGCTCACCGTCGACGGCCGCTGGCACGCGGTCGCGCGCGGGGTGCTGCGCGAGGAACTGGGGACCCAGCAGCGGATCCTGGTCGGGCAGGTGTTGAACATGGCCGGCGCCAATGCCGACGCCAAGGTCAAACAGTGGTTGAGCCGCGACGACCAGTCGCTGCGCTTCACCCTGGCGATGCTCACCGAACTGGCGGCGCAGAAGACCCTGGACTATCCGACCGCTTCGGTCGCGGTGCAGCGTCTGTCGCAGTTGGCTGCGCGCGGCTGATCTCGGCCGCTGGAGCCGGCGCTCGCGCCGGCTCGGCGTGGATGCGAAACCCTCGCCCCGAAACGGGCGGGGGTTTTTTGTTTGCGGTTCTCGCGCCGGGCGCGATCGCGACGAATTGTGACTTTAAAAACCTGCGCACTGGCCCGGTCGCGGGTGCGCGACCCACGCCGTTCGCGTCATGGCGCAGTCGCGGCAGCGCCGCGAAGCCGCGAAACTGTGATTCCGTCGCGAATGCGAGCTGGCTCACGCCGTCTCAAGTTTCGCGATGGCCACGCCAATCCCCCGCATCGGCCGGGTTATGCTGGCGCCGTCCTCCCGGAGCCGCCGATGACCGCGACGCCTCGCATCGCTTTTCTCGCCAGCCACACCGACGAAGCGCAGCGCGCGCTCGCCGAGCTGTGCGCCCGCCATGGCCAGCACGAGCCCGCCGTCGCCGACGTCCTGGTCGCGCTCGGCGGCGATGGTTTCATGCTGCAGACCCTGCATCGCCATGGTGCGCTCGGCAAACCCGTGTACGGGATGAAACTGGGCACGGTCGGCTTTCTGATGAACCAATACGCCGAAGGCGCGGGCGAGTTGCTCGAACGCATCGCCAGCGCCGAACCGGCGGTGCTGCGGCCGCTGGAAATGGTCGCCCAGACCGAGTCGGGCGCGACCTTCGGCTCGCTGGCCTACAACGAGGTCTCGCTGCTGCGCCAGACCCGCCAGGCCGCGCACGTGCGCATCGACCTCAACGGCCAGACCCGGCTGGACGAACTGATCTGCGACGGCGTGCTGGTGGCCACCGCGGCCGGCAGCACCGCCTACAACTTCTCCGCGCACGGGCCGATTCTGCCGCTGGGTTCGGCGGTGATCGCGCTGACCCCGATCGCCGCGTTCCGTCCGCGGCGCTGGCGCGGCGCCTTGCTCAAGGCCGACACCGAAGTGCGGTTCCGCGTGCTCGATCCGTACAAGCGCCCGGTCAGCGCCACCGCCGACTCGCACGAAGTGCGCGATGTGGTGGAGGTGATGATCCGCGAGTCGCGCGACCGCACGGTCACGCTGCTGTTCGATCCCGAACACAACCTCGAAGAGCGGATGCTGATCGAGCAGTTCACCAGCGGCTGAGAACGCTCACTCCGGGTTCGAACCCAATCGCCCGATCAGCTCGATCAAGCGCCCGTCGGCCAGATTCGGCAGCGTCCGCGCCTGGGCCGGTTCGAACCACTGCAGGCGCACGTGTTCGTCGCCGAGCATGGTCGCTTCGCCCTGCCAGGCATCGACGCGGTAGACGGTGAGGCTGGCGCCGGCCCAGGGCAGGGGATCGCCGAGTTGGGCGTAACCAGTGGCGAGGATGCCGGCTTCTTCCTGCAATTCGCGCACCAGCGCTTGCTCCAGCGTCTCCCCGGCCTCGACGTGGCCGCCGAGGATGTCCCAGCAATTGGGCGCCAGCCGTTTGTGCGCGTTGCGCAGTCCCAGCAGCAGGCGGCCGTCGCGGATCAGCACCGCGCCGACCATCGGCACGCCTTCGGCGGAAGCGATGGGGGATTGTTCGATCACGTCGCCACTCCGGTTTCGGTCTGCGCCCGGCTCGGCGCCGGGGCTTCGGCGCGGCCGGCCAGCCGCGACGACAGCTGGGCCTGCTCGACCGCTTCCAGCAAGTAATCCACGAAGGCCCGGGTCTTGCTCGGCAGTACGCCGCGGTTCGGGTAATACAGCGAAATCGATCCCAAGTCGGCGTACCAATCCGGCAGCAGGCGCTGCAGGCGTCCGTCGCGCAGATACGGCAGCGCGTGCTGCACCGCGACCAGGGCCACGCCGAGGCCGTCGAGCGCGGCGCGGCACATGGCTTCGGGATCGTTGAGCACGATCCGCTCGCGCGCGACCGCCGCCGCCTCGCGCCCGGCGCTGTCGCGCATCGCCCAGTGGCGCACCCGGCCGGTGTGCGGCGAGCGCAGGGAGATGCCGTCGTGTCCGGCCAGGTCTTCCGGTTCGACCGGTGCGGCGCGGCCTTGCAGGTACTGCGGCGACGCCACCGCGATCACGTGCAGCGGCGCCAGCGGCCGCGCGAGCATGCCGGCGGCCAGTTCGACCCCGCTGCCGATGGCGGCGTCGAAGCCCTCCGCGATCAGGTCGACCTGACGGTGTTCCAGCAACCAGTCCAGGCGGATGCGCGGGTAGCGGCGCAGGAACCCCGGCATCAGCGGCAGCACGTAATCCATGCCGAATCCGGGCGGCATGCTGAGCTTGAGGGTGCCAGCCGGCGCTTCGCGCTCCAGCGAGGCCATGCTCAGCGCGTCGTTCAAGGCCTCCACGTGCGCGCGCACCGAGTCCAGGAAGCGCTCGCCGGACTCGGTCAGGGTCAGCTTGCGGGTGCTGCGCTGGAACAGGCGCAGCCCCAGATTGCGCTCCAGCACCGCGACGTTGCGGCTTACCGCCGCCGGGGTCAGACCCAGTTGCCGCGCGGCGGCGGAGAAACCGCGCAGATCGGCGCTGCGGACGAAGGATTCCAGGTTGGCCAGAGATTCCACGGACACGCAGCCTTCAACTATCGCTTGAAATTCATTCTAGCCATTGCCGGCTGGGCAGGTGGGAGTTGCGGCGCGGCGGTGGCCGCCGAGGCCGAAGCGGGCTCGAAACCGCTTTAAGTTAAAGGATTTTTATTTTTAAAAATCAATAATTTGAGATGCGTATTTAATGAGGTGTCAGAAATTTAGACGCAGGTCGCATCGGCAGCAATCGATGGCCTGAGCCTCGGATACCGACCTGCGCGGCAACGGCCGCCGGCACCCGCGAGGCGACCTGCGACCACGCGAGCCTGAGCGAGCAGCAAGGACCCGCGCAGATCCGCCCGACCTCAGCCGCGCGCCCGCATCCGCCGCGCGACTTCGCTGATCGCGGCGATGCACAAGGTCAGCGCCACCGTCGACAGCAACTGCGCACGCGGGCCTTCGGTCATCAGCGCCAGCACGAACACCATCGCCAGGATCGCCAGACCGAAGTAGGTCACGTACGGGAACGCCCACATCTTGAACGGCAGCGGCGTGCCGTCACGGTCGGCGCGTCGGCGCAGGATCAGCTGCGACAGCAGCGACAGCGTCCACACCAGCAGGCAGGTCGAACCGACCGCGTTCAACAGCGCCGGCAGCACCTTGTCCGGGTACAGCAGTTCCAGCGCGGTGGCGATGAAGCCGAACGCCACGCTCGCCAGCACCGCCGCCACCGGCACTTGGTTGCCGCTGAGGTGGGCGAGAAAGCGCGGCGCTTCCTGGCGCTGGGCCAGCGAATAGATCATCCGCGAGGCGCCGTAGAGGTTGGCGTTGAGCGCCGACAGCAGCGCCACTACCGCAACCAACGTGATCGCGGTGGCCGCGCCGGGGATCCGCGCGACTTCCAGCACCGCCGCGAACGGCGACTTCAGCGCCTCGCTGGTCCACGGCACCACCGCGATGATCACCGCCAGCGAGCCGATGTAGAACACCAGGATGCGCCAGGCCACGGTCCGGATCGCCTGGGTGATGCTGCGCTCGGGGTCCTGGGTTTCGGCCGCGGCGACGGCGACGATCTCGGTGCCGCCGAAGGCGAACACCACCACCAGCAAGGCCGCGCCGACCCCGGTCCAGCCCTTGGGCGCGAAGCCGCCGTGTTCGGTGAAGTTGCGCAGGCCCGGCGAGGCCACCTCCGGCAGCAGGCCGATCAGCAGCGCCGCGCCGATGGCGATGAAGGCCAGGATCGCGGCGACCTTGAGGATCGCGAACCAGAATTCGAACTCGCCGAAGTTGCGCACGCCGAGCAGGTTGACCAGGGTGAACACGGTCATGAACACCAAGGACGTGGCCGCCACCGGCAGCCCGGGCCAGATCGTCGCCAGCAAACCGGCCGCGCCGACCGATTCGGCCGCCACCACGATCACGATCTGCACCCACCACAACCAACCCAGGGTGGCGCCGGCGGTCGGGCCCATGGCGTCGGCGGCGTAGACCGAGAACGCGCCGCTGGTGGGCCGCGCGGCGGCCATTTCGCCGAGCGCGCGCATCACGATGATGATCAGGGTGCCGGCGATCAGATACGACAGCAGCACCGCCGGACCGGCGGTCTGCACGCCGACGCCGGAACCCAGAAACAGGCCGGCGCCGATCGCGCTGCCCAGGCCCATCATCACCAGCTGACGCGTTTTCAGGGCGTGGCCGAGTTGCGGGTCGGCGGCGGTGGCGGCGGGACTGGCGGGCATGGTGCGGGTCCGAGCGAGGAAACGACAAGGATACGGCTAGAAACTTGGAAGTGAGCGTAGGGGAGTGAGAAGTGAGTGTATGTAGGCTGGCTGCGGCTGATTTCTCGCTCCTCTGCGCTCACTCCTTGCTCCGCGCCCTTACAATGCCCCCATGCCCGACCGTGATGCCGACCCCCTGATTGTCGCGATTTCCTCGCGCACGCTGTTCGACATGGAAGAGAGCCACGCGCTCTTCGAGCGCGAGGGCATCGACGCCTATGCGGCCTTCCAGCGCGAACGCGAGGACGACCTGCTCCGGCCCGGCATCGCCTTTCCGCTGGTGCGCAAGCTGCTGGCGCTCAACCACGGCGCGCCGCCGGAGGCGCCGCGGGTCGAGGTGATCCTGATTTCGCGCAATTCCGCCGACAGCGGCTTGCGCATCTTCAATTCGATCGCCCACCACGGGCTGTCGATCAAGCGCGCGGCGTTCAGCAACGGCGCGCCGCCGTTCCCCTACATCCGCCCGTTCGGCGCCGACTTGTTCCTGTCGGCCAACGCCGAGGACGTCAGCGCGGCGCTGGCCGCCGGCGTCGCCGCGGCGACCTTGCTGCCGGCGCTGCCGAGTTCGAAGCTGGCGCCGCACTTGCCGCCGGATCAGCTGCGCATCGCCTTCGACGGCGATGCGGTGATCTTCGACGACGAAGGCGAGCGGGTCTCGCGCGAGGGCGGTCTGGCCGCGTTCGCCGAACACGAGCGCAGCCACGCCGGCGAGCCCCTGTCGGGCGGCCCGTTCCGCGGGTTCCTGGATGCCTTGCACCGCTTGCAGGCGGCGTTCCCGGTCGGCCAGGACGCGCCGATCCGGACCGCGCTGGTCACCGCGCGTTCGGTGCCCGCGCACGAGCGGGTGATCCGCACGCTGCGCGAGTGGGGCATCCGTCTGGACGAAGCGCTGTTCCTCGGCGGCCGCGCCAAGGGTCCGTTCCTGGAAGCGTTCGGCGCGGATATCTTCTTCGACGATTCCGAGCACAACATCCTGTCCGCGCGCGATCACGTCGCCGCCGGACATGTGCCGCACGGCGTCGCCAATCGCTGAGCGGCGATGCGGCGCAAACGTCCATGGGACGGCCGCGGCGTCGAATTGCTGCGCGGGCCGGTCATCTTGCTGTAGGAGCTGGGCGAGCTGCGACCGCGACACTGCGCTTGCGACGAAAGTTGCGAGGTAAGTGCAGTGTCGCGGTCGCAGCTTGCGCAGCTCCTACAGGGGGCAACCGAGCGAACTCAGGGCAGCATCTTGTCCAGCGGCAGACGCACATCGGTGACGGTCCAGCTCAACCCGTCGCGGGTTAGAACGAACACCACCGGATCGCCATCGGCATTGTTTACCGTGGCGGTGAAACGCGAAGGCGATTCGAAGCGATAGCTCAGGTTCTTCAGCGGTTCGGCCGGCGGCACCTGGGCGTAAGCGTCGCGATTGCCGCCGCCGCCGTCGAAACGCTTGAACAGCTTGCGGCCTTCCAGCACCGCGCCGATGCCGATCGGGGTGGCGATGGCGTCGACCGCGGTGCCGGCGACGCCGCTGGCCAGACTCAGTCCGAGCGAACCGAACAGGCTGGACTGCGCGTCGGGGCCGGCGCGGCGGACCATGTAGTCGTCGACCTGGGCCTTGAGGCTGAGCCGGATCGCGGCGAAGTCGACGTGCTTGGACAACTCGCCGGTGTTGCCTTCCTTGACCGCGGCGCGGATCGCGCGAACGGTCAGGAACGGGCCGGCGGCGACGTAGCCGGCCAGCAAGGCCACGATCAGAACGGCGAGGGCGATCCATTTCTTCATGGCGGCGATCCTTGGGTGGTGCGTCAGAGTAGCGGGATCGGCTTTAGCGTTGCTTAAGCGCGCCGGTTACGCTGCCGTGGTAGGCGAGACCCGGGCGTAACGCTGCGCGGCCACATGCACGCCCAGGGCCACCAGCGCGCAGGCCGCGCCGGCGATGAAGGCGGCCTTGCCGCCGCCGTGCTGCCAGGCGAACGCGGCCATGCCGGCGCCGAGCACGCCGCCGATGCCGCCGCTGAAGCCGTACAGCATGCCCTGGGCCGAGGCCATGTCGCGCCGCTGCGGGAACAGTTCGGCCATGCGCCGCATGCAGCCGGCGTGGAAGGCGGCGAAGCTCAGCGCGTGGCCGGTCTGGGCCAGCGCCATCCAGGCGAAGGAATCGGCGAACAGCGCCACCAGCAGCCAGCGCAAGGCGGTGGCGACCAGGCAGGCCGCCATCAGCTTGTGCGCGCCGAAGCGCTGCACCAGCCGCGGCGCTTGCCAGAACATCGCGATCTCGCAGACCACGCCGATCGCCCACAACAGACCGACCGCGAAGCCGTCGTGGCCATGGGCCTGCAATTGCAGGGTGTAGAAGACGTAGAACGGACCGAAGCCCAGTTGCATCAGCAGCGCCGTGCACAACAGCCGGCGGGTGCCGGGCCGGCGCCACAACTGTTCGCGCGGCGCATCGGCCGCGGCCGGCGGGGACGCCGGATCGCCGCGATGCAGCCACGCGGCGGCGACGGTCAGCACCAGCCAGGGCAGGCTCAGCCAGACGAAGGCGTCGTTGCCGAGCCGGTCCAGCAACCAGCCGTAGCTGGCCGCGACCAGCAGGAAACCGACCGATCCCCACATCCGGATCTTGCCGTAGTCGTGATTGCGCGTGCCCAGCGCGTTCAAGGTCATCGCCTCGAACTGCGGCATCACCGCGTTGAAGAACAGCGCGAACGCGCCCATGACCACGAACAGCATGGCGCCGCCGTTGAACCAACCGAAGCCCGCGAACGCAAGCGCAGACACCAAACAGCCCGCCACCAACCACCGCCCCGGCGCCTTGCTCCGCGCCACCCCCTTGGCCCAAGTAGGCGGCGCCAAAATCCTCCCCCCGTACCACAACGCCAACATCGCCCCCACCGCATACGCCCCATGCCCGTTGGCGCTGACCCAGCGGCCGATATACGGCGTGTAAGCGCCGAGCGCGCCGTAGTAGCCGAGGTAAAACAGCGCGTAACGGCGGAATTCGTGAGTAAACAAGCGGGGGGGCTCGGCGGCGCATCGGGCAGGCGCTCACGATACCCGATGCGGTCGTCGGCCTGGAGCCGGGCGAGCGCTGGGACGAAACGCTCGATCGGGTTATCCAACAACACTGGGCATCGCGGTGGCTGGCCGATAGCCTCGACGGGCCGGCAATGCAGCCGGCGCCAAGCCACGGAGTGAGGCATGAAGAGCAAGAAGTTGACGTTGGCCCTGGGCCTGAGCCTGATCGTCGCGGCCACCGCCGCCTGGGCCGTGCCGCCGGTGTACGTGGGCGAGCTGCACGAGTACTACCAGGACGGCAACGTAGTCGGCTGGGCCCAGCGCGACTGCAAGGGCCGCTTGACCCGCGGCGGCGTCGTCACCGAAGAGGTGTCGATCACCTACTTGGTCTGCGCGGGCTAAGCCGCGCCGTTTCGTACGCTTGTGTTCGGCTTGGGTCGCGCCGGCAACCGCCGTCGCGGCCTTCGCCGCGTCCGCTCGCCGGTGAAGCTCAGAACTCCAGATCCAGCGCCGCGCACAGGTAATCGGTAAACGGCGCCAGCCCGGCCAGATCCTTCTCCAGCGTTTTCAGCAGGCGCGGCCCGGTCATGGTGTCGTCGTCGAGCGCGCGCAAGACGACGAAGTTCTTGCGCCGCAAATCCTCGGCGAACTCGAACTCGGCCGGGAAACCGCGCGGGGCGCGGGTCAGCATTTCGCTGTCGTCCAGGTCGAAACGCTTGCGGAACTTGGGATCGTGCGCGGCCGCCTTCCAGCTGCCGGGGTTGTCGAAGACGAAATGGCGGATCTTGCGCAGCGAATCGGGCTGCGGATGCCAGACGCCGGCGGCGATGAAGCATTCGCCGCCCTGCAGATGCAGATAGAACGAGGGCGCCTCGACCTGACGGCTGCGCTCATGGAACAGACGCGCGCCTTGCCAGCTCTTGTACGGGGCTTTGTCGTTGGCGAAGCGGGTGTCGCGGTGGATACGGAACAGCGAGCCGCCGACGTTCTTGGGTTCGCTGCGGTAGTGCGGGCTGATTTCGACCAGCACCGGTTGCAGGTCGCCGAGCAGGCTCAGGAACGGCCCGCGCACGTGCTCCTCGTACGCGCTCTTGTGCGCGTGGAACCATTCGCGATTGTTGTTGCGCGCCAGCGAACGCAGGAACTTGAAGCTGGCGTCGGAGAAATATCGGCTCATGCGGCGGTCTCGGAAACGGTTGGCGCGCGGGTCGGCGGCGCGCCGAGGAAAGGGCTGCTCATGCAGATGGCGGTGTCGGCCGCGATTGCAAGCGTAAGCGCGCCGCTGGCTTCATCGCCGCGGGCTCAAAATGAAGCGTTCAGATCGGCAGCGATCTCGCCCGCCCAGGCTTCCAGGCGATCGAGCAAGACCTGCTTGGCGCCGTCTTCGCCGGCCAGCGCGCGGGCCTGCTGCAGCTCGGCGCGGAAGCGCTCGAAGCTGTACTCCGACCACCCCGACTCGGTGCACAGACGCTGGCGCCGATACTCGTTCCAGCGCTCGCGCTCGCCCGCGTCCAGACTTTGCGGCCAATTGCGGGCGCGATAGCGGAACAACAGTTCGGGCAGGCGCGCGTCGCGGAAATCGAACTGGGCCGCGCCCAAGGCCTCCGGCGCGGTGGTGCGGACGTTGCGGAACAAGCGTTTGTCGCCGTCGCCGATGAAGGCGTCGTAGAGCGAGGCGTCGACGTCCGACGGCGCGCGTTCGCGGTCGGCGGCATACACGCGGCGGACCTTTTCGACCAATTCAGGGCCGGCTTCGCGGATCTGCGCGGCGCGGCGTTCGGCCAGCGCCGGGTCGATCTGCAAACGCTCGAAATCGGCCGGGCGCAGATGATTCCAGGCGATCAGCGCCGGGCACCGGTTCAGATGCACTTCCTTGAGCGCCACCCGTTCCTCGCCTTCGGGCAGGTCCGCGCTGGGCGTATACAAACGGTCGGCGATGTCCTGCGGCGCCAGGGTCAGCAACGCGCTCGGGTCCTGGGCCAGATCGAACACCAGCACCCGATTGTCGATGCGCGGGTGGCGGGCCAGCGGAATCACCGGCGCCGCGCACAGCCGCGCGGCCGGGTAGCGCTGGGAGACGTGCAGCACCGGCGTCATAGCGATGATGTCGAGCAGGCTGCCGGCGAAGCGTTTGTCGCGCAGGCGCAGCGCGTAGTCCCACAGCTTGGGCTGGGCCTGCTTGAACTTGCGGGCGATGCCGATCAGCGCGCGCACGTCCGACAGCGCTTCGTGCGCATCGCCGACCCGGACCTCGTTGGCCAAAGCCAGATGTTCCAGCTTGAACGAGGTCGCGCCGTCCTCGCGCTTGGGCCAGACCACCCCGTCCGGGCGCAGCGCGTGCGCCAGCCGCAGCACATCGAGCAAATCCCAGCGCGAGTTGCCGCCGCGCCATTCGCGCTCGTAAGGGTCGTAGAAATTGCGGAACAGACCGTGGCGGACGAATTCGTCGTCGAACCGCAGCGAGTTGTAACCGGCGCTGCAGGTCTCCGGCCGCGCCATTTCCTCGAAGATCAAGGCGAAGATTTCCGCCTCGGTGACGCCGTCGCGCAGCGCGTCCTGCGGGGCGATGCCGGTGATCAGAGTGGCCGCGGGCGAGGGCAGCAGATCGTCGGCGGGTTTGACGAACACGCTGATCGGCGCCTCGATCTCGACCAGATCGGCATCGGTGCGCATCGCCGCGAACTGGGCGATGCGGGTCGTGCGCGGATCGGCGCCGAAGGTTTCCAGGTCGTAGAACAGAAAACTGGCGGGCATGGTCAATCGTCCGCGGGCAGCGGGCTCAGGCGCGCGCGCACGGTGGCGTCGACCGCGTCCCAATCCAGCGTATCCAGGCGGTCGTGGCCGCGGGTGAGTTCGACCAGCAATTCGCGCTGGCGCTGGCCGCGTTCGAAGGCGACTTCATACGGCATGCGGTGGAAGGTCACCATCGCGTAGCGCGGCATGAAGCGGTCGGGGTGGCGCTCGGCCAGCTCGCGCTCCAGCGCGCGTTGCAACAGGTAATCGTCGTCGTCGACGCGGTCGCGCATTTCCAGGTAGTTCTCCAGGGCCATCGCCTGGATCGCGCGCGCGCTCGGCAAGCGTTGTTTCTGGAAATCGGCGAAAGCGCGGGCGCGGTCGCTGTCGGCGAGCAGGCGCTCGGCCAGGGCGACGCAGTCCTCGAACGCGCAGTTCATGCCCTGGCCGTGGAACGGCACCATCGCGTGCGCGGCGTCGCCCAGCAGCACCGCGCGTTCGTCCAGATGCCAGCGGTCCAGGTACAAGGTCGCAAGCAGGCCGGCCGGGTTGTTTTCGAAATCGCTTTCCAGGCGCGGAATCAGCGGCAGTGCGTCGGCGAAGTCGCGCTCGAACAAGGCCCGCGCCTGGGCGCCGCTGCGGATGCTGTCGAAGCTCGGCTCGCCCTCGTTGGGCAGGAACAAGGTGACGGTGAAGGTGCGCTCATCGTTGGGCAGGGCGATGCACATATAACGACCGCGCGGCCAGATATGCAGGGCGTTGGGTTCGATGCTGAAACCGCCGTCGGGCGCGGGCGGGATTTCCAGCTCCTTGTACGAGTGGCCGAGGAACTCGGTGCGCTCGCCCAGGTCCGAGGCGCGGTTCATCGCCGCGCGCAGCGCCGAGCCGGCGCCGTCGGCGCCGACCAGACTGTCGAAGGCGACTTCGTGCTCGCTGCCGTCGCGATCGTCGTGGAAGCGGGCGATGCGCGCGTCGAAATCCACCGAGCTCAGGCCGCGGTGGAAATGCAGCTTGGCCCCGGCGTCCTCGGCGATCTGCAGCAGGATCAGATTGAGCTCGCCGCGATGCACCGACCAGATCACCTCGCTGTCGTCGCGGCCGTAGCGCTGCAGATCGGTGCGCCCGTCGAGGAAATGCACCATCCGCCCGCGCATCATCACCGCCTGGGCCATGACCGCCTCGTCGGCGCCGGCCAGGCGCAGCGCATGGCGCCCGCGTTCGGCCAGGGCGAGGTTGATCGAGCGGCCGCCGGCGTAGCCCTTCAGGCGCGGATCGCCGCGTTTTTCGAAGACGTCGACTTGCCAGCCCTGGCGGGCGAGCAGGGTGGCGAGCAGGGCGCCGGCGAGGCCGGCGCCGATCAGGGTGATGTGGTTGTTGGCGGTTGAGTTGTTCAAGGAGCCGCGTCCGAGATTCCGATACGTGAATGCAGCGAAGAAAGCGAAAGGAACATTCCGATTATCGATCTGCTCCCCAGCCCGTCATTCCAGCATTTGCGGGATGACGGGCCGGGGGTTACGGATTTCTCCAAGCTTGCACTGCCTGCGCAAACCGCAACACATCCGCATGCGTGTTGTACAACGGCGCCGGCGAGATCCGGATCACATCCGGCTCGCGCCAATCGCCGAGCACGCCTTCGCCGGCCAGGTAGTCGAACAGGTCCCGCCCCGCGGCGCGCCCGCTCAAGCCGCGGCCGCCGATCACCCGCAGCGACAACTGGCAGCCGCGCTCGGCCGGTTGCGCCGGCGTGAGGATGTCGAGGGTGTCGCTCAAACGCTCGCGGATCAGGGTTTCCAGGTAACCGGTCAGGCGCTGGGATTTCTCGCGCAAGGCGCGCATGCCGACCCGGTCGAACAGCTCCAGCGACGCGCGCAGCGGCGCCAGGCCGAGGATCGGCGGGTTGCTGAGCTGCCAGCCGTCCGCGCCCGGGGTCGGCACGAACTGCGGGCCCATGCGGAAACGGGTCGAGGTCTCGTGGCCCCACCAGCCGGCGAAGCGCGGCCGGTCGCTGCGGGCGTGGCGTTCGTGGACGAAACAGCCGGCGACCGCGCCCGGGCCGGAGTTCAGATACTTGTAGTGGCACCACACCGCGAAATCCACGCCGCTGTCGTGCAGCGCCAGTTCCAGATTGCCGGCGCCGTGGGCGAGGTCGAAGCCGCACAGTGCGCCCTGGGCATGGGCCAAACGCGCGATTTCGGCCAGATCGAAAGCCTGCCCGGT
The DNA here is from genome assembly GCF_036961695.1 of Pseudomonas sp. CGJS7. Taxonomy (NCBI): domain Bacteria; kingdom Pseudomonadati; phylum Pseudomonadota; class Gammaproteobacteria; order Pseudomonadales; family Pseudomonadaceae; genus Pseudomonas; species Pseudomonas sp. CGJS7. Next base: position 132,010 of record NZ_JBAMDI010000010.1, read on the forward strand.
GCGGTACTGCACGCCCGGCCACAGCACCAGCGCCAGCCGCGGGCCGTGTTCGGCGATGGCGCGCTCGATGGCCTGCATCGAGATCAGCCCGCCGGGTTGGTCGGGTTGCAGTTCGATCAAGTCGGTGTCCGGGTCGAAGCCGTGAAAGCCGATCTGCGAAGCCACGGCGTAACGGTCGGACGGAAACGATCCGGCTTCGATCAGAATCGCCGGCCGCTCGCGGGTGGGCCGGTAGAAACTGACCATCATCAGATGCAGGTTGGCGGTGAGCGAATTCATCGCCACCACTTCGTGCGGCTGCGCGCCGACCACCCGGGCCAGCGGCTCGCGCACCAGTTCGTGGTAGGGCATCCACTGCGCCTGGCCGGTGAAGTGGCCTTCGACCGCTTCCATCGCCCACTTGTCCAACACCTCTTCGACGTGCGCGCGCGCGCCGCGCGGCTGCAGGCCGAGCGAGTTGCCGACGAAGTAGGTTTGTTCGCGATCGTTGTGGCGCGGGATCAGGAATTGATCGCGCAAGGTCGGCAGCGGATCGGCGGCGTCGAGCGCGGCGGCGTGGGCGGGCGAGTGCGGGTCGGTCATAAGGTGTGCAGGGCAACGAAAGTGGAGGCAGGCGGTCAAGCCGTGGACGCGGGCGGCAACTGTCCGGACTCGTAGCAACGGCGCAAGCCGTCGATCCAGTCCGAACCCAGGTGCAGTGTTTGGTTCTCGTGGATCAACGCGGCATCGTCGGACAGATAACCGGCCAGTTCGGGTTGGCCGCTGGCCTGCATGACCGCGGCGAACACCGCGCGGCGCAGCTGCTGCGAGGCGTCCTGGGCCGCGGCGATGCGTTGCCCGTCCAACTGGCGCTTGTGCTGCTGCAGCGCGCTGTCGGCGTGGGTCCATTGCGCGTCGAAATCATCGCGGTCGCGCAGGTCCAGGTACGCATGGATCGCGGTGCTGCCGTGTTCGGCGAGACGGCCGGCGATGGCGCCGACCAGTTCGGCCCAGCGCTCGCTGTCCAGCGGCGGCGCCGAGGCAGAATCAAGCGAAGCCGGGCTCATGCGAACCGCGACTTCGACAGCCCCAGCCATTCCAGCGCGGTGCCGTGATACAGCCGCGCCTGATCGGCCTGGTTCAAATCCAGCGAAGCGATGCCGGCGCCGGGCGTCTGCTCGCCGAGCGGGAAGGGATAGTCGGTGCCCAGCATCACCCGCGACACGCCGCAGGTGTCGAGCAGGTATTGCAAGGCGCGCGGGTCGGCCACCCACGAATCGAAATACAGCTGCGACAGGTAATCGCGCGGGTTGCGCGGGTTGTCGGTGGCGACCAGGTCCGGACGCATGTTGAAGCCGTGTTCGATCCGGCCGATGGTGTAAGGGAAGCTGCCGCCGCCGTGGGCCAGGCAGATTTTCAGCTTGGGCAAACGTTCCAGCACGCCGCCGAACACCAGACAGCAGGCCGCGCGCGATTGTTCGGCCGGCATGCCGACCAGCCACGGCAGCCAGTACTTGGGCATGCTCGGCGTTCCCATCATGTCCCAGGGATGGACCAGGATCGCCGCGCCGAGGTCGGCGGCGGCTTCGAAGAACTCGAACAACTCCGGCGCGTCCAGATTCCAGTCGTTGACGTGGCTGCCGATCTGGCAGCCCTGCAGGCCCAGTTGGTCCATGCAACGCTCCAGCTCCTGCACCGCCAGCCGCGGCGATTGCAGCGGCACGGTGCCGATGCCGGCGTAGTGGCGCGAGTAATCGCGGCAGGCCTGGGCCATGTGGTCGTTGAGCGCCTGATGCAGTTCCAGCGCCTGATTGGCCTTGGCCCAGTAGCTGAACATCACCGGCACGGTGCTGATGACTTGCACCTGCACGCCGAAGCGCGAGTAATCGTCGATGCGTTCCTGCGGGTCCCAGGTCTTGGACCAAATTTCGCGAAAAAACTTGCCGTCCTTGTAGATGCGATGGCGGCCGTCGTCGGTATGGTGGATCACCGGGAAACGGTCGTCGCCGAACTTGCGCGCCAGATCGGGCCAGTCGCGCGGCAGGTAATGGGCGTGGGTATCGATCTTGAGCATGCGGGCAGTCTACTTGGACGGTTGGCCGGCCGGCGATCCGGCGGACGCTTCGGTGCAATCGCGCAAACAGGCCAGGCGGCCTTGCTTCATCACCATCCGCATGCGCTGCAGGTGCGCGGCGTCGCCTTGCGGATCGCCGGCGACGGCGATCAGGTCGGCGCGATAGCCCACGCGCACGCGGCCGGTTTCCGCGCCCAGACCGAGCGCGTCGGCGTTGCCGGCGGTGGCCGCGCGCACGGCCTGGGCCAGGGGCACGCCGGACTGTACGTACAGGCCGATCTCTTGCGCGGTGGCGGTGGGCTCGAAACTGGGGCCGCCGTCGGTGCCCAGCGCCAGCGGCACGCCCGCGCGCCAGGCGCGTCCCGGGCCGGCCTTGGCCGCTTCGGTCCAACTGCGCAGGTCGTCGCTGCCGCGTCCGTCGCGGCCGCCGGCGAACATGCTCAGCTTGGACGCCACGTAGTTGGCGACGAAGGCGGTGGGCACCAGATACGCGCGCTGCTGCTTGAACAGCGCGACGGATTCTTCATCGAAGTAGGTGCCGTGCTCGATCGTGCGCACGCCCGAGCGCAGCGCCAGATTGATCGCCGCGGTGCTGTGCGCATGCGCCGCGACCGGCCGCCCGGCCTGGCGCGCGGCGGCGACCGCGGCAAGCACTTCGTCTTCGAACATGTTCGGCGCCGCCTGCGGCTGGCCGCCGGCCTCGCGGCCGGAGCCGGAGACGGTGAGCTTGATCCAGTCCGCGCCGGCTTCGATGTTCTCGCGCACCGCGCGCCGGCACGATTCCACGCCGTCGCAGGCGGCCGGCGCGTAGGCGATTTCCGCGGCGCTGGCGCGCTTGGCGCCGTGGCCGCCGCTGCGCGAGATGATCCGGCCGGCGGCGAGGATGCGCGGGCCTTGCAATGCGCCGGAGTCGATCGCGTCGCGCACCGCATAGGTGACGCCGCTGTTGTCGCCGACGTCGCGCACGGTGGTCACGCCGGCGCGCAGCAGTCGCTGGGCGTAGGCCGCGGTGGCCAGCGCCGTTCGCGCCGGCGAGGCCAGGGTGACCGGATCGACGTCGCTGTCGATGGCCAGATGCATGTGCGCGTCGATCAGGCCCGGCAACACGTAGGCGTCGGACAGATCGATCACCCGCGCGCCGGGCTCGATGTTCGCATCCAGACCGGGCTGGACCCGGGCCAGACGTCCCTCGCGGATCACCAGAGTGTGCGCGCCCAGCGCGGGTTCGCCGGGTTCGGCGATCAGATGGCCGGCCAGCACCACGCTGGCTTCAGCGGCCGGCGCGGGCGGCGCGATCACCACCGTATTGGCGCGCGCGGCGCCGGACGGCTGCAGGCCCAGCAGCGCAGCGGCGATCGCGAGCGGCGGCAGTGCCTTCATCGGCGAGGGCTCAGGTATCGGGCATCACGTAGCGTGCGGGCGCCGGGTTGAGGTGGCCGCACTGGCTGCAGGTGCGGTGAGCGCGCGAGGAATAGAAACGCTCGAACACCGGCGGAAAGTCGGTTTCGATGTTGCGCAGGTGGAAATACTCTTCGTAGATCTTGTGGTTGCACTGTTCGCAGAACCACAGCAAACCGTCGTCTTCGTGCGGCAGGCGCTTGCGTTCGATCACCAGGCCGATCGAGTCGGGCATGCGTTGCGGCGAATGCGGCACCCGCGCCGGCAGCAGGAAGGTTTCGCCGGCGCGGATCGGGATGTCGCGCACCGCGCCGTCTTCTTGAATGCGCAGCACCATCTCGCCTTCGAGTTGGTAGAACCATTCCGGGCCTTCGTCCCAGTGATAGTCGGTGCGCTGATTCGGCCCGCCGACCACCATCACGATGAAGTCGCCGACGTAGATCACCTTGTTGCCCACCGGCGGTTTGAGCAGGTGGCGGTGCTCCTCGATCCAGGCTTGCAGATTGATCGGTCCGGGCAGCATGGCTTACTCCGTGGCCGCGCCGGGCGGGCGCGTGGTTTTAAGGTGCGCGGTGCATTTGAGTTCGATCGCGATCGGCGTGGGCAGGGCGACGATGCCCAGGGTGGTCCGGCACGGGGCGCGGTCGATGTCGGGGAAATACTCGGCCCAGACCGCGTTGTAGGCGGCGAAATCGCGGGCCATGTCGGTCAGGTACACGGTGACGTCGACCAGATCGTCCCAGCCGGCGCCGCTGGCTTCCAGCACCGCGCGCACGTTGGCGAACACCGAGCGGCATTGCAGCTGAATGTCGTAGCCGATCAGCCGGCCCTGGGCGTCGTGGACGTTGCCGGGAATGGCGTTGCTGGCCGCATCGCGCGGGCCGATCCCCGACAGCAGCAGCAAGTCGCCGACCCGGCGCGCATGCGGATACAGGCCGACCGGCTTGGGTGCGTTGCCGGTGCGCACCGCTTGGCTCATCGCGGCGAACCGCCGTGGGTGGAGTTGACCTTGGCGATGGCGCGCTCGTAGGCCGGTTGCAGGTTCTCGAACGCGTCCACGTTCATGCCGGTGTCGTGGACGCGGCCGTTGCGCAGGCTGTAGACCCAGCCGTGCACGCTCAGCGGCTGGCCGCGGGTCCAGGCGTCGCGGACGATGGTGGTCATGCAGACGTTCTGCACCTGCTCGATCGCGTTGAGCTCGCACAAGCGGTCGTGGCGCTCGCTCTGGTGGGCGTGGGCGATGCAGCCGCCGTGCTTGTCGGCGACGTCGCTGACATGGCGCAGCCAGTTGTCGGCCAGACCCACGCGCATGCCGTGCAGGGCCGCGTGCACGCCGCCGCAGCCGTAGTGGCCGACCACCAGGATGTGTTTGACCTTGAGCACGTCGACCGCGTACTGGATCACCGACAGGCAGTTCAGATCGGTGTGCACCACCACGTTGGCGATGTTGCGGTGGACGAACACCTCGCCCGGGGCCATGTCGATGATCTGGTTGGCCGGCACCCGCGAGTCCGAGCAGCCGATCCACAGATACTCCGGCGCCTGCTGTTCGGACAGGCGGTCGAAGAAGCGCGGGTCTTCGGCGGTGACGCGCTCGGACCACTCCCGATTACGCTCCAGCAGTTCGTCCAACGGACTCGGAGAGCCGGCGTTGAACTTGCCAGAACCGGCGGAAGCATTGGAACTGGAGTCTTCAGAACTCATTCGTAACTCATCCCAGGTGAAGACCGACGTTTTTGGCGTCGGTGAAAAAACGCATGGCCTCGAAACCGCCTTCGCGGCCGAGCCCGGACGCGCCGGTGCCGCCGAACGGCGTGCGCAGGTCGCGTTGCAGCCAGGTGTTGATCCAGACCATGCCGACCTGCAGCCGCGCGGCCAGGCGGTGGGCGCGATTGAGATCGCGGGTCCACAGCGAGGCGCTCAGGCCGTAGTCGCCGGCGTTGGCCAGCGCCAGCGCGTGTTGGTCGTCGTCGAAAGGCTGCAGGGTCGCGACCGGGCCGAAGATTTCTTCGCGATTGCTCGCGCAGTCCGGGCCCAGGCCTTCGATCAGGGTCGGCGCGACGTACCAGCCGGGCCGGTCCAGCGCGCCGCCGCCGCACAACACCCGGCCGCCTTCGGCGCGGGCGCGGTCCAGCGCGGCCACGACCTTGTCGAAATGCGCCTGCGAGACCAGCGGCCCCATTGCGGTGGCCGGATCGGACGGTTCGCCGACCTTCAGCGCGCCTGCGCGTTCGACCAGCGCATCGCGGACCTCGGCGTAGATCGAGCGCTCGATCAGGATGCGCGAGCCGCACAGACAAATCTGCCCGGAGTTCTGGAACGCCGAGCGCACCAGCGTGTCCAGATTCGCGCGCCAGTCGCTGTCGGCGAAGATCAGGGTCGGATTCTTGCCGCCCAGTTCCAGCGAAACCTTGCGCAGCGACGGCGCGGCGATCGCGGCGATGCGCCGGCCGACCGCGGTGCTGCCGGTGAACGACACCGCGCGCACCGCCGGATGGCCCACTAGCGGCTCGCCCACCTGCGGGCCCAATCCCTGAACGATGTTCAGCACCCCGCGCGGAAACCCGATCTGCGCGCACAACTCGCCGAGCATCGCCGCGCTGGCCGGGGTCACTTCGGAGGGTTTGGCGACCACGGTGTTGCCGGCGGCCAACGCCGGCGCGATCTTCCAGGTGAACAGGTACAGCGGCAGGTTCCACGGCGAGATCGCCGCGACCACGCCCAGCGGCGCGCGCAGGGTGTAGTTCAGCCCGGCCTGGCCGTGATGGGATTCGCTGGCGAACTGGGTCGCGGCCTGGGCGTAGAAACGCAGGTTGGAGACCGCGCGCGGAATCTCGGCCTCGCGGGCCAGGCGGATCGGCTTGCCGCCGTCGCGCGATTCGGCCTGGGCGAATTGCTCGATCCGCGCTTCCAACGCGCTGGCCAAGGTTTCCAGCCACTGCGCGCGTTCGCTGTGGGGCAGGCCGGACCAGGCCGGAAACGCCGCCTGCGCCGCGGCGACCGCGGCGTCGACTTCGGCCGCGCCGCCGGCGGCTACCTGCGCATACGGCTGCGCATTGGCGGGATCGAACACTTCCAGCCAGCGGCCGTCGGCCGCATCGCGCGGCGCCCCGTCGATCCAGTGCCGGAATGTTTGCATGGCGCCAAGCTTAACGTGTGGGCCGGGTGGCGCCCATAGCGCGGTCGGGCGGTGTGGCGGCGCTGGCGGGGAGCGACCGGGTGGGAAAGTGATCGGCGGCTCGTTGCGGAACTGCCGCGCACGCCTCAATCGGTACGCGCGGGCGGCTGCCAGTACCCACTCGGATCGCCGTGGACGCGGGCGTGTTCGATCAATTGCCGGCGCCGCTGCCGACCGAACGGTGCCGCCAGCACACCGCTGCTGTCGCCGCCGTACCAGACTTCGCAACCGGGGATTTGCGCGTCGAGCCAGTCGGCTACCGCGGCGATCAGGATCGGGTCGCCGCGCGCGTAGTCCTCATCGTAGTAGCGGCTGAACAAGTTTATTTCGAGCAGGCATTCGCCGGGATCGGCATCGATCGGCGGACCATCTTGCTGGTAACGCGAACCCGGGGGCGGGTCGCCGGGTTCGCGGCAACAACTCGAACTGCGCTGGATCACCCGCTGCCCTCGCGCGCGGCACGGACCCAGGTCTTCCTCGATCAACTCGCCCAACTCGCGCTTGCGTTGGTCGGTGTCGTCGCACAGGCTCAAGGCCACGTACAACGGATGGGCGGCGAACCGCGCTTGCCATGCGGAGGCAGCCGCGTCGAAGCAGTCGTCGCACTCCTCTTCGAACGACAGAAACCGGTCTTGCCCGATGTCGCGGCAAAGCCCGGCGGAGATCGCATCGAGCCAGGCATCGTCGACGCGATCGGCGGCGACACGCCGCACCAGGATGTTCGCGTCGATTCCCATGAGCGTGCGCCTGAAAGTCCGAGCCGGCGATGATAGCCCCGGCGCGACCGCGAGGCTTCGTCGATCCCGCCCGCCAAGCGATGTCGGCGCCGATGCATGCCGCACTAGGTCGAAAGTCATGCCTGCACCGCAGCATCGCCGAAATCGTGCGTACCGCTGCGCGAATTGTTTGCCGGTTCGGCTCGCGTCATGCGCAAACGTGCCTCTATGCACTTGACGCCCGCGCATGACGCTGCGCACATTTCGACGGGTTCATTCACTCATGCCCGGCGCGTCTGCGCGGGGCCACTCAGGGCGGGATAATCACGTGGATAGACGCAACTTCCTGGGCATGTCCGGACTCGGCATCGCCGGACTCATGATTCCCTTCGGCAATCTGATCGCCGCCGAAGATCTGTTGGCGCCGCTGGATGTGGCCAAGAAGAAGGTCTGGGCCGACGCCGCGCTCAACGCCGCCCGCGCCGCCGGCGCCAGCTATTGCGACGTGCGCATCGGCCGCTACCTGCGCCAGTTCGTGATCACCCGCGAGGACAAGGTCCAGAACGTCACCAACGTCGAATCCACCGGCATCGGCATCCGCGTGCTGGTCGACGGCGCCTGGGGCTTCGCCGCGACCAATCAGCTCAACAACGACGCGGTGGCCAAGGCCGCGCAGCAGGCCGCGGCGATCGCCCGCGCCAACGCCAAGAGCCAGACCGCCAAGGTGCAGTTGGCCAAGACCCCGGGCGTGGGCGAGGTCAGCTGGAAGACCCCGATCCGCAAGAACTCGATGGAAGTGCCGCTCAAGGACAAGGCCGAACTGCTGCTCGGGGTCAACGCCGCGGCGATCAACGCCGGCGCCAACTTCGTCAACTCGATGCTGTTCCTGGTCAACGAGCAGAAGTACTTCGCCTCCACCGACGGCTCCTACATCGATCAGGACGTGCACCGCGTGTGGGCGCCGATGACCGTCACCGCCATCGACAAGGCCAGCGGCAAGTTCCGCACCCGCCAGGGCCTGTCCTCGCCGATGGGCATGGGCTTCGAATACCTCGACGGCGACGCTTCGGGCAAGGTCGTCTCGCCCAACGGCGTGGTCAACTACCACAAGTCCTACGACATGCTCGGCGACGCGGTCGCCGCGGCCAAGCAGGCGCGCGAGAAGCTCACCGCGCCGTCGGTCAAGCCGGGCAAGTACGATCTGGTGCTCGATCCTTCGCACACTTGGCTGACCATCCACGAGTCGATCGGCCATCCGCTCGAACTCGACCGCGTGCTCGGCTATGAAGCCAACTACGCCGGCACCAGCTTCGCCACCCTGGACAAGCGCGAATCCAAGTTCAAGTACGGCAGCGATCTGGTCGACGTGTTCGCCGACAAGACCCAGGTCGGCAGCCTCGGCGCGGTCGGTTACGACGACGAAGGCGTCAAGACCAAGCGCTGGGATCTGATCAAGGACGGCGTGCTGGTCGATTACCAGACCATCCGCGATCAGGCCCACATCCTGGGCAAGACCGAATCCGACGGTTGCTGCTACGCCGATTCGTGGTCGAGCGTGCAGTTCCAGCGCATGGCCAACGTCTCGCTGGCGGCCGGCAAGAACAAGCTCAGCGTCGCCGACATGATCAAGGACGTGGAGAACGGCATCTACATCATCGGCGACGGTTCGTTCTCGATCGACCAGCAGCGCTACAACGCCCAGTTCGGCGGCCAGCTGTTCTACGAGATCAAGAACGGCAAGATCACCGGCATGCTCGAGGACGTGGCGTATCAGATCCGCACGCCGGAGTTCTGGAATTCCTGCGTGGCGATCTGCGATGAAAGCGACTACCGCCTGGGCGGCTCGTTCTTCGACGGCAAGGGCCAGCCGGGCCAGGTCTCGGCGGTCTCGCACGGTTCCAGCACGGCGCGGTTCAACGGCGTCAACGTCATCAACACCGCCCGCAAGCTCGGCTGACCGGCGCAGGAGAATCCGACATGAGCATTTTCAGCGAAGCCCAATCCAAGACCATCCTCGACAAGGTCATCGCCCTGTCCAAGGCCGACGAATGCACCGCGGTGCTGACCGGTTCGATCGAGGGCAACGTCCGGTTCGCCCTCAACAACATTTCCACCAGCGGCATCGTCAGCGACGTCAGCCTGGCCGTGCAGGTGGCCTTCGGCAAGCGCGTGGGCACCGCGACCATCAACGAGTTCGACGACGCCGCGCTGGCGCGGGTGGTGCGCCGGGCCGAGGATCTGGCCAAGCTGGCGCCGGAGAACCCGGAGTTCATCCCGGCCATCGACAAGCAGACCTACAAGGCCAGCTCGACCTTCAGCGCCGCCACCGCCGCGATCACGCCCGAGTACCGGGCCAAGGTCGCCGCCGATTCGATCGCGCCGTGCCGCGACAACAAGCTCACCGCCGCCGGCTTCCTCGAAGACAGCCAGAGCTTCGTCGCCTTCGCCAACAGCAAGGGCAATTTCGGTTACCAGACCGCGACCGACTTCGACTACACCTGCACCGTGCGCACCGACGACGGCCGCGGTTCGGGCTGGGTCGGCCGCAGCCTGCAGGACTCCGCCGAGTTCAAGGGCGACGCCGACATCCGCGTGGCGATGCGCAAGGCCACCGAATCGGCCGAGGCCAAGGCGCTGGAACCGGGCAAGTACACGGTGATCCTGGAGCCGCACGCGGCGGCCGGGTTGATCTCGTTCATGATGAATTTCTTCGACGCGCGCCAGGCCGACGAAGGCCGCAGCTTCCTGTCCAAGAAGGGCGGCGGCAACAAGCTCGGCGAGCTGGTCTACGATCCGCGCGTCAACCTCACCGCCGATCCGTGGGACGCGCGCGCGCCGGTGATGCCGTGGGATCAGGAAGGCCTGCCGCGCGAGAAGATGGCGATCGTGGAGAACGGCAAGATCGCGGCCCTGCGCTATTCGCGTTACTGGGCGCAGAAGCAGGGCAAGAAGGCGGTCGGCGCGCCGGGCAATCTGTTGATGGCCGGCGGCGACAAATCCACCGCCGATCTGGTCAAGAGCACCCAGAAGGGCATTCTGGTCACCCGCACCTGGTACATCCGCATGGTCGATCCGCAGACCGTGCTGCTGACCGGCTTGACCCGCGACGGCACCTTCTACATCGAAAACGGCGTGATCAAGCACCCGGTGAAGAACTTCCGCTTCAACGAATCGCCGGTGATCATGCTCAACAACATCGAGGAACTCGGCCGTCCGGTGCGCGTGGCCGGCGACGAGTCCACCCTGGTGATGATGATTCCGCCGATGAAGCTGCGCGATTTCACCTTCACCT